>CAKTXB010000033.1 GCA_934630555.1 uncultured Oscillospiraceae bacterium | reverse complement strand
TCGGCGACGTACACGCCGCCGCCGAAAATGATCCGGACTTTTTTCGCGCCTGCGGGCGCGAACTCTGCGAGGCTTTTGACGGTCTGAAAAAGCCCCCGGCCGATCGGCCGGGGGCTTTGTATCGCAGTTTAGATCGTGTCAATGAATTTGCTCGTATACATCAGCGCCGCGCCAACAGCCGCCGCCTCTGTGTTGTAATGGCAGCCTGTCACATAGCTGACGTCGTGGCCAAACGTGTCCGCCGCAAACAGCCGCTTTTTCAGCGCATCCAAAAACAGATGGCTGTAGCTGCCTACGTAGCCGCCCAGAATAATATTGCAGTCAAACAGCATCCGTACATTGTGGATGGCAACGGTCAAATAGTCCAGATATTCCTCCATCCGCTGCTGCGCCGCCGCGTCGCCGCGCTGATACGCTGCAAAAAACGCCGCCAGGTCGCCATTCGGCGCAAGCTCCGCCAGGCGGTTGCTGCTGCAATAGCAGTCCACACATCCGCGCTTGCCGCAATAGCACCTCCGGCCATTCGGCACAAGCGTCATATGCCCGACCTCGCCGCCGGTAAAATCGCAGCCAGTGTAGATCTGGTTGTTGATGACCGCCGCGCCGCCCACCGTGCCGCTGAGGCTGAAATAGAAAATATCCCGCTCCATCGGACGCCGGCTCCACAACTCTGCAAAACCGCCGCAGTTTGCGTCGTTAAAAAGTGCATATGGAAAGCGGATATAGGTCCGCAGCTGCTGATAAAAATCCATCGGCAGCGGCACGACCAGCGCCGTTTTCACGGTCAGATTATCCGTATCGATAATGGCCGGCAGCGCGATCCCCACGCCCAGTACCGTCTGGTCGTCGATCGCATTGGCAATGAGCATTCGTTCCGTCAGTTCCTGGATCTTACGGATGGTGCTCTGCGTATCGATGCAATCCCAGCTCTCACGCACGCTGTCGATCAGGCCACCGAACAAGTCCATCACCACCGCGCTGATGTGGTTACGGGTCACATTGATGCCCACCGCCACGCGCGCCCGCGCGCTGCACGAAAGCATCTTTGCCCGGCGACCGCCCGTGGATTCGTACTCGCCGCTTTCCACGACCAGCCCTTCCGCTTTCAGTGCCGCAATGTTCTGCGTCACTGTTGGAAGGCTGATCTGTAGTTCATAGGCGATCTCCGCTTTCGAGGTCGTTCCCTTTCGCAAAATAGAACGAAAGATCCGGTTGCGGTTGATCCGTTTTAGTTCCATGTTTGGTGTTCCCATTGTCTGCCTTTCTCGCCTTTTCCCACTTTTGGTTTTATTTTATCAGTTTGATTTCTCAAATGCAAGCGGTTTCACTAAAATGCTCACCACAACACCACCTGTTCCCTTCAGGCCGCTGCCGTGATGATGCAGAATGCCGCCAGCGTGCCCACCGTCGCCGCTGAGCACGCCCCGGCCGCCGCAGCGCTCTGGCGCTCTGTGCGGCATAGATCGATCGCCGGAAACGGCGGCGGCAAAAAACTGGATCGTCATCCGCGGTACGGCAAGGCTTCCCTCTGCTTCCGCCAACGCCATTGGCAAGCTGTAACAGCCAAACTGTACCGTTTTCCGCAGCCAAAAGTCCAAAGCTGCCAGCCCCAGCGTCAAAACCAGCAGGAGCGGCGCAGACGTGGGCAAAATGACGTGCAAAAGTGCCGGCGCCATCGTCTGCACCGCCCTTTATTCACTGTGTTTCCAGCCTGCCTCGATTTTCGCATTGATGGCGTCCAGCGGCTCGATCGCGCTCAGCGCATCGTACGCTGTCACACAGCACGCGCCTGTGGCCGCAGCCAATTCCACGCACCGCCGCACCGGGAACCCCCGCTGGATCGCATATAAAAACCCTGCAATGCTTGTGTCGCCCGCACCTGTTCCGGAGCGCACCGTATCCACGTGAAAACATGGCATCCAAATAGCCTGGTCGCCCCAACCACGCAGGTTTTCTGCCAGTCCGCCGCCAATATCGTCCAGCCGCGCCTGTGACGCAGTGCGCAGATACATGCCCTTTTCTCCGCATTTAATGAGCACCACACGGCCGCCCCATTGCAGCAGCCGTTCAGCCAGTTCCGGTACATAATCCTGCGGCACGATCTGCAAAATAGACTTCCCTTCCGCCACAGCCTGCGCGTTCCACGCGGCATACCGCTCCGGGTCGACCGCCCAGCAGATCTCTTCCAGGCTCGGTTCAAACAGATCCACATATGGCAGCACCCTTTTCACAACACTGCCCCAGTCCACACGGCCGCATTCACTCGCCGCATCAGCCATCGCCATGTCCAACGATGTTGCAACGCCCATACTGTGTACGCGTTCATACATCCGCACCAGTTTTTCAGCCTTGTTCAAATAAAACTGCCGCATGCTTTGCGGATAGCCAAAGTGAAAGATGCACGCATTTTGAATGACGTCATAGTCAAAGTCCGTGTCGTCCAAAATGTCATTTGCCCCCACGTCATGCAAAATAATGCGGTCGCTCCCCGGCAGGGCCAGAATGACCGAATAACTTGTTGCCGATTCATATGTCACGCGCCGCGTTGCCGGTACGCACGCCGCCTCCAGCTGCTCCGTCACCATTTTGCCGAAGGGGTCATCCGACACCATGTACATCAGGTGGACCTTCGCCCCCAGTTTTCGCAGCGCAAGCCCCGTGTTTGCCACCACGCCCCCGGCACTGATGGTCACGCCATGCGTTCGCACGATCTTACCCGGCTGCAGGCACGATTGCAGGCTGTAGCCGCCATCCGCCGCAAACTGCGGTGTAATGTCCACGCACACCAGCCCCGCTACAACGATCGGTTTTTCCAAGATGCCCATAGTTTCCCCTTTTCTCTGCCTGCCCTTACGGGTCAATGATGAGTTCCTTCTTAAACTGCTCCACACCAGAGGCTGCCTCCAGCAGGATGTTGGAATAACACCCAAGCTCGCCGCTGCGCACAATAAACTTTGCCCCCTGTGCCAGTCGTACCAGCTCGCTCTGCGATACCTGCACGACCTCCTGATTTTTGAACAGTCTCTGGATATAGGCTGCGCCTTCTGCGTTCAGTCCGGGCATTTCAGCGGCATACGTCACCTTTTGCACCACGATCTCGCGTAAGATCGCCTCCAGACACTGCTGCATGGACGGCACGCCAAAGCACAATGCCAGGTCGATGCGCTCCACACTTTTGGGAATGGGAAACCCCGCATCGCACAGCAAAAAATAGTCGCCATGCCCCAACCCTGCCAGCGCGCTGCTCAGCGGCTGATTGATGACACCCTGTCGTTTCATAAATTTCTCTCCTTTTCAAAATGCGGGCAGAGTGCAAACACCCTGCCCGCCCGTTTTTTACAGCAGTCTGCCCGGATGCGGACGCGCCGTGTCTTTACAGTGCAATTACACCCTTCACTACATTCTGCGCGTCGGCGATCACCGTGTCAAACGCCAGCTTGGCGTCCTCAAACTTGAACTCATGCGTCACGATCTGCTTAACGTCAATGCTGCCGTCGGCAATGGCATTGATGGCCGTCGGATACAGGTTGCGATACCGAAATACTGACTTAATGGTCAGTTCCTTGTTCATCACCTGTGAGAAGTTGTATTGCAGCGTCGAATCAACTGCCAACCCCACCAGCACCACCGTGCCGCCGCGCTTGGCAAAAAACGGCGTCTGATAGATCGTCTTTGGCGACCCTGCCGTTTCCAGCACCACATCCGCGCCGCGTTCACCCAGAAGCTCCGCGATCTTTGTTTCCACGTCCTCTGTTTTTGCATTGATAACATGATTTGCGCCCAGCTTCTTGGCGTATTCCAGCCGCTTTTCCACCAGGTCGACCACGATCACATTGGATGCGCCCATGGCCTTTGCCGACAGCAGCGTCACAAGTCCGATGCAGCCGGCGCCCAGAATGACCACGCTGTCGCCAAGGCCCACGCCGCCCTGCTTGCAGGCATGCAGACCCACCGCCAGCGGCTCCACAAGCGCGCCTTCCTTTGTGGAAACATTCTCCGGCAGCTTAAAGCACATATCGGCCGGATGCTTCACAAAGTTTTGCAGCGCGCCCTGTACCGGCGGCGTCGCAAAGAAGATGACATCCTTGCACAAATTGTATTTGCCTTCCTTGCACTGCTCGCAATGCCCGCAGGTAATGCCCGGCTCCAATGCCACGCGGTCGCCGACCTTCAGGCTCGTCACCTCACTGCCAAGTTCCGTCACTGTGCCGGCTACCTCGTGGCCCAGAACGAATTCGCCCTGTACAACATAATCGCCAATACGGCCCTTATTATAGTAATGTACATCCGAGCCGCAGATACCGCAGTATTCCACCTTGACCACCACGTCCTTCGGCCCTGGCTGCGGCATAGGCACTTCTTTAAAAAACATGGTGTTGACGTCTGTCATATACGCTGCTTTATTAACCATTATCGTCTCTCCTTTACTGGATCTTCGGTGCGTGCGCCAGCAGATACTGCTCCGCTTCCGCGCACCAAATGCCGCCGTGCTGTGCCGTGATCTCGGCCAGCGCAGCAAAAAATGCGTCGTCCTTACCCAGCGCCGCAAAATCGCTGATCGCTGTCAGCGGCATGGCGACCTGTGTATAAATGAGCTTTTTCCCGCCCGGGATCTCAGGCAGATGCAGGGTGGCCTCTGCCGCGCTGTCCAAGCCTCCCACATGCGTGATCATGCCAGAAGGATCGATCTTTCCCTCCGCACACATGGAAAGCGCCAGCCGCATATCGTCCGTATTGCCGCCCACCGTGCCAAGATAATGTGTGGCGCGGTAGTGGATGTTATAGAAGTTCACCATCGACGAGAACTGTGTATCCTTCGGCCCGGAGAAGAAGCTCAGGCAGCCGTTGAACGCCAGCAGGCGGTCTGCCTGCTCGCACACACTGCGCACCGGCGCCATGACCATCACGTCGTCATAACCGTGTCCGTCCGTCAGCGCCATCAGATACGCCTGCGCATCTGCAATGACCGCTGTGTTCACATAGTGCAGCTCCACGCCGTTGCGCGCTGCTTCCTCCACCGTAATAAGGGCCGCCATGCGCTCCAGCCGCGCTGCGTCGATGTCGGTCACGACCAGCCGCCCCGGCCGCCGCTCCGCGTGAAGGATGAAATCCACTGCGCCAAACCCCATCGGCCCGGCGCCCGCCAGCACGATCAAATTGCCATCCGGCAAGATCCCCATCTCATGTGCATGAATACCGGCTTTGGAGTGATAGAACTCCATAAATGACCCGATCACACAGCTCATCGGCTCAGCCAGCGAACCATAGAAGAATGCGTCGCCATGATATGGCAGCAGGCACCCGACCTCCATCACCATCTCCGGGATCACGATATACGTTGCGCAGCCGCCAATATAGGGGAACGAATAGCCCGGTGCGTCAATGCGTCCTTTGTAGTTGAGCGCCGGCTGGATGGTAAACCGTTCGCCCGGATGGAACTGTGCCTGCCACCGCGCCCCGACCTTCACGATCTCACCGCAGAACTCATGGCCCAATATAATGGGATGCTCCGCCACGTCATCTGGCACGCGGTTGTGGCTCGCGCCCATATATGCTGCCTTATATGACGACATACAAAGTGAATCCGTCACAATGCGCGCCAGAATTTCGCCCTCCGTGATCTCAGGCAGTTCAAATTCCTCCAGCCGCACGTCGTTCGCGCCATACAGACGGACTGCTTTTGTCTTCATACCTGCGCCCTCAGCCGTTGATCGCGCGGTAATCCGCCGTAAACTTTTCAATGCCCTGCTCTGTCAGCGGATGCGAGAACAGCTGGTTGAATACCTCATACGTCAGCGCCAGAGAATCCGCACCCGCACAGACGGCCTGCACCGCGTCATATACATTCTTGATGGACGCCGCGATCACCACAGACTTGATATTATAGAAATCATACATTTTCCGCACTTCGGAAAACAGCTTCATGCCATCCATGCCGCACGCATTCACACGGCCGATAAACGGGCTGATGAACGGCGACCCGGCCAAGCCGGCCGCCAGCGCCTGTGCCGGGTTAAACAGCAGCGTGCAGTTCGTTGCGATCCCCATAGGCACGAGCTTGCTGATGGCCTTGATGCCTTCCTTGTTGCCGGGGATCTTGATGACCATGTTCTTGGCCATTCCGGACAAGCGCTGCGCTTCCTCTACAATGTCCTCTGCCTTGGTCGAAATAGCCTCCACGGCCACCGGGCCGTCAAAAATGGAGCGGATGTCACGAATGACATCTTCATACTTGCGGCCCACCTGAAACATCTTGTTCGGGTTTGTCGCAATGCCGTCCACAATGCCCGTGGAAAGCGCGTCTTCGATTTCGTGAATGTTGGCGGTATCCAGGAAAATTCTGTAGTCCATGAAAAAACTCCTCAAAAATTCAAGTTGCAGCAAGATGCAGCGCATCCTGCAAAAATGCTCCGTCTGCTTTGCAGACTGTTTTCAAAATACCTGCTTCACCAATGCTTGCGTGCAGCGCCCGCAGCGTATCGCTGCCCTCTACATCCGGTGCATCAAAGCAGATGGCCCGATGCAGCACTTCCAGCAGCCCCTCCGCCGGAATGCCATATGTGTAGCACAGCCGTATCGGCAGTACGATCCGGTCGTCCGGCGAGAGCTTGCGCAGCGGGTCGCGCGCCAGCCGCGGCAGCGCGTCCACAAGCCCGGGGTTCGCGTAGCGCAGCATCAGCGTATCAATGTGCTTTTGCATATGCGCAGCCGTAAAGCCCCATTTGGCGCAGATGGCCCGCCCTGATTCTTCCAGTGCCCGGCGCAGCAGCGTGTAGATCTCCGCATCTGCCATTGCTTCCAGCGTATTCGTATATCCCTTTGGGATCCCCGCATAGCCCAGCACTGCATGACCCAGATTGTTCGTCAGCAGCTTGCGGTAATAATATTTTTCCACATCATCTGCCAGCTCAATGACATCCGCACGCCCGGCAATGCCGCTTCCGGTCATGGCTGCACCGTCGGCAATAATGGGGAAAAATGTTTCGCCGATCGCCGTCGTGCCGGTGTCCGGAAGCTCCACGACCTTTGTCATCCGCTCAATGGAGCACTTTGTCAGATGCAGCCACGATGGAATATCGCCCAGCGCTTCTCGCACCGCACCGCGCAAAAGCTCCATCGCGTCATGGTCATTTTCAAAGACCATATAGTAAAGGGGCTTATCCGTCACTGCCGCCCGTGCGCGCAGCCAGTCTGCCGCTTTGGGCAGCAGCGCCCGAAAGCCCTTCGGCCCAACGGCAGAGATCATGTAGTCCGCCTCTATTGCCGCCTGCTGCGCCTCCGGCGCGTCAGTATGCACCGCGCTTACGCCCGTGATAAATTCCTTTGTCAGTGTTTTTGTGTAAATATCCGCTGTGCCAAGCCAGTAACCGCCGTCACGGTTCACGGTGTCGATCAGCGTCTGCGCAATGTCCGCATAAATGACGCGCACACCCGCTCGCCGCATGGCGTAGCCCGACACAGCCTTGCCGATCGCGCCCATTCCAAGCGCCAGGCAAAGTGGTTCGTTTCTCTCCATAATGTACTCTCTTCCGAAAAAACGGGAGAACGCAGCTCCGTGAACGCGTTCTCCCGCTGTTCGCGGCTTCAGCAACTCTGGATCAGAGTTGTTTTATTCTTAGTTCGGATGGATGATGACCTTCAGCGAATTGCGGTCATTCACATTTTCATCCAGGCCCGCATAGAACTCGTCCAGCGGATACTCGCCCGTCACCAGCGCATCGCCGTTCACAATGCCGCTCTCCAGGCATTCGACCGCACGGCCGAAGTTGTGCGACTGACAGAACGACGTTGTAAACGTCAGTTCGTTGTTGAACATCAGGCGCGGGTCCAGCGTCATTTTTTCATCGCTGTGCACCAGTGCGTACTGCAGCAGCATACCGCCCTTTTTCAGCAGCTTCATACCGTTTTCGCAAACCTTCGGGCTGCCCGTAGCGTCCACGATCACATTCACGCCCAGCGGATGGCGCGCCAGCAGTTCCTTTTCGTGCTTGGAATAGTCGTTGCGGTCCATCACAATGGTACGGATCCCCATCTTTTCCGCCAGATCCAGCTTGCTCTTCGTGCTGGCAATGAGGATAACTTCCCGTGCATTGGAGTGATGGAACAGCTGTGCCAGGATCATGCCCATGGAGCCTGCGCCGAACACGACCACCGTGTCGCCATAGCGGATATTGGTGCGATCCACGGCGTGCAGGCAGCACGCGATCGGCTCACACAACGCAGCGGCATTAAACGAAACGCTGTCAGGAATGGGGAAGGCCTTATCCTTGTTCACACGCACATATTCGGCAAAACCGCCATTGATGTTGTGACCCAGCGAGCCAAACGTCGGGCAATAGTTGGATTCCTCCTTCTTGCAGTAATAGCAGGAGCCGCAATACTCCGTATTATCACAAGTCACGCGGTCGCCAACCTTGAGATCCGTGACGTTTTTACCAATTTCATAGATGTAGCCAGCAAATTCGTGGCCAGGCACGACCGGGTACTTTGCAAGATCTGTACCGACGCCACGGTCATGGTCATGCTCCACGCCCTTGCAGATGGAGGCCGACATGACCTTCACGATCACATCGTTGTCACCGCAGGTGGGATACGGGATCTGCCGGATGCTGGAATACTGCCGTCCGGACTTGTCATAAACCAGGGCTTTCATGGTTTTCATACGCAAACCTCCTTAAACGCTTGCAGTGCTTTGAATTGAGGGGCGGGCCGGCACGGAGGGATCCGGCCTTGCGGCACACCGTTCCGGCCCGCCGGGGGGTAATTCATGAATGCGGATCGATAAATGGATCTTTCAGCTCAAGCTGTACTTCCAGATCGCGAATTTTGAAATGGTATCCACCGCTTACCTCAGCGTGGCTATCAATAGTCGCCAACAGTTTCCTTCGTCAGCAGCACCGGCGCAACATACGTGAACTGCTCCACGGTCTCGCCTTTTGCCAGCTTGACGGCCGTGTCAATAGCCGTCTTGGCAATGGTCTCCACATCCTGCAGGATGGTGACATTCATCTCGCCGGCTGCAACAGATTCCTTGGCTGCCTGAATGGCGTCAATGCCGATGACCAGGATCTCGCCCGCCTTGCCGGCGTCTGCGATGGCGTCATAAGCGCCCAGCGCCATTTCATCGTTGTGTGCCACGACCGCGTCGATCTGCTCGCCCATCTGCAGCCAGGTTTCCATCAGAGCCATGCCTTCTTCACGGTTCCAGTTGCCGGTCTGCGTATAAAGGACTTTGATGTCGGGGTAGTTTTCCAAAACATTGTGGATACCGTCGTTTCTCTGAATAGCCGCCGAGTTGCCGGTCGGGCCTTCCAGGATAACGATGTTGCCCTTGCCGCCCAGCTGGTCGGCGATCCACTGCATTTCCATCTCACCGGCGTCTGTGTCGTTCTGGCCGACAAACGGGCAGAGGGTGTTGTCCTCCAGCATGGTCTTTGCGCACAGGACCGGCACGCCGGCCTCAATGCACATCTCAACGCCCGCTTCGCAGGCCGCGGCGTCATATGCCTGCATGATAACGCAGTCAACGCCCTGTGCGATCAGGGTTTCGCAGTGTGCAACCTGGTTTTCGCCATTGCCTTCGCCGTCCAGCAGAATGAAGTCAATACCCTTTTCTGCGGCATACGCCTTGGCAACGTCGGTGCACATGGCATTGTTTTCGTTGGCCAGATTGCCGTCAGTCCAGGCAATGACGAGCTTCTTCTCGCCGGACGGTTCGGCCGTCTGTTCTTTGTCAGCCGGGGCCTCAGTTGTCGCGGCGGGCTTTTCCGTGGTCGCGGCAGGGGTTTCCTTGCTGCCCGAAGATGCGCAGGCCATCAGGCCCAGGCACATCACGAGCGCCAACATAAGAGCAATCAGTTTTTTCATTTTTTCTCCTCCTAAAATTTGTTTTTGTGCTTGCGCTTATAATATCCGCCCTCCAGCGGTTATTACCGTGAACAAGGGATGCAAAAATGGATTCTCAGGTGGATGCGAAATGGAACTTATCACGCGTTCTTCCGGTCGGCCAGCACAGCCAGCAGGATGATCGCGCCCTTGATGATCTGCTGATAGTAGGACGAAACATTCAGCAGGTCGAGGCCGTTTGTCATGATACCGATGACCAGCATACCGACGAAGCAGCCAAACACCGTGCCGCGTCCGCCCGAAAGGCTGGAGCCGCCAATGACCGTAGCCGTGATAGCATCCAGCTCATAGCCCTGGCCGCCAGCCGGCTGGCCGGTCTGGATACGGCTGGAGAGCAGCACACCGGCACACGCCGCCGTAAAACCCGAAATGACGTACACCATAAACTCCGTCAGCTTTGCATTCACGCCGGATACGATTGCCGCTTTTTTGTTGCCGCCGATGGCATACACGTGTCGTCCGAACTTCGTGTAGCTCAGGAAGAAAATTCCCGCTGCAATAAATACCGCGTAAATAACGACTGCAATGGGAAGAAATCCCCACGAGCTCCGGCCAATGACCTTGTACGCATCCGTCACGCCTGTAATGGGGCGGCCATCGGTGAACACGTACACAATGCCGCGCACAATGGTCTGTGTCGCAAGCGTTGCAATGAAGGCCGGCAGATGGAAGTGCGCAATAAACAAGCCGCTGAACGCGCCGCACGCGATGCCGGCCAAAACGCCCACCAAATATGCCACGGCCGTCGGGGTCGCCGTGCCCTTCTGGGCAAGGCTCGTGCCAAAACACGCTGCCATGGCCACGATCGCGCCCACGGAAAGGTCGATGCCGCCCGTCACGATGACAAACGTCATGCCAACGGATATAATGCCGATGACCGCATTCTGCTTCAGGATGTTGAACAGGTTCGTCACCGTCAAAAATGTCGGTGAGGCAAAGCTCATTGCCACAAACATTACAACCAGCGCAAAATATACGCCGTATTTGCCGATCAGCGTGCCGACGCGGCGGCGCTGCTGGAGTGTTTTCATGCGGTTATTATCCTTGCTCATCTCGTTATGCTCTCCTTTCGCCCATCGCGCTGACTTCGCCGATGGCACACGCCATCAGCGTATCCTGGTCCGCTTCATCGCGGGTAAACTCGCCGGTCATATCACCCTCGTGCATCACAATGATGCGGTCGCTCATGCCGAGCAGCTCCGGTGTTTCCGATGAGATCATGATGATGCTCTTGCCGCTCTTGGCCAGTGTATCCATCAGCTTGTAAATTTCCGCCTTTGCACCAATGTCAATGCCGCGCGTCGGCTCGTCCATGATCAGCACGTCCGGGTCGCCCATGAACCACTTGGCAATGACGATCTTCTGCTGGTTGCCGCCGGAAAGCGTTCCGGCCAGTACATCGCGGCTGGCGCATTTGATGCGCAGCTTTTCGATCAGCGAATCTGCCGTCTTTTTTTCCTTTTTAAAGTTCATAAGGAAGCCGCCCTTCAGCACCTGGCGCAGATAGGCAATGGTAATGTTATCCTTCACCGATGCGATCAGGTTCAGTCCAAAGATCTTCCGGTCCTCCGTTATAAATGCCATGCCATTGTTGATCGCTCCGCGGATGGTATGGATCTTCCTGCCATTCAGCGTCACCGCGCCGTCATCCGCCTTACGCAGACCAAATACCGTTTCCATGATCTCTGTGCGCCCCGCGCCCATCAGGCCGTAGAACCCCAGGATCTCGCCGCGCTTTACTTCAAAGCTCACATCGCGGAATTCCCCCTCGCGGCTGAGGTTTTCCACCTTCAAAAGCACTTCGTTCTCGTCAAAGTCCGTCGCCTTCGGCGCATTTTTCACGTACACGTCCGAAAGGTCGCGGCCTACCATCATATTGATGAGCTTTTCCGGCGTCACGTCCTTGGTGTCCACACTGCCGATCAGCTGGCCGTCGCGCAGCACGGTGATACGGTCCGTCAGCGCGTAGATCTCGTCCATCTTATGGGAGATGTAAACGATGGCCTTGTTCTGTTCCTTCAGCCGCCGGATGATCTCAAACAGCTTTTCCACCTCGCGGTCCGTAATGGCTGACGTCGGCTCATCCATAATGATGACCTCCGCGTTAAACGCAATGGCCCGTGTGATGGCGACCATCTGCTGCTGTGCCGTACTCAGCTTGCCGACCTTGGTCTTGGGGTCAATATCAATGCCGAGTTCCTCCATCAGTTCCCGCGTGCGCTGCGTCATCCAGTGCTTGTCGGCCACAAGTCCGCGGCCTTTTTCACGCCCGGCGAACACGTTGGCCTCCACGGTCATATCCGGGATCAGATCCAGCTCCTGATGCACCATGGAAATGCCCTTTTCCAGCGCCTCCACCGGACGGCGCGCCGCAAACGGCTTTCCGTCAAACAGGATCTCGCCGGAATCCATTGTGTAAATACCCGCCAGGATCTTCATGATCGTTGATTTTCCGGCACCGTTCTCACCCACCAGCGCGTGAATTTCGCCGCGCTTCAAATAAAGCGATACGTCATCCAGCGCAACCACGCCGGGAAACTCTTTGCGGACGTGCCGGATCTCCAAGATATATTGACTCTCCATTTCCCGCTCCTTTCCTCCTGCTCGTGTGCCGCCGCCGGTCGTTCCCACGCCGGCAGTCCGGCCTGTTCCCTGCCGCACCAATGTGCCGGGGGTCTGTCTATCGCCATTTTACGTTCTTATTCTACTATTGTCAAATTGTTTTTTAAAAGTTTCTCAAAAACAGGAATGTGCACAGTGGCGCCATGTGTAATTTGATTATATTCAACAATTTATTTCCGTACTTTCTCGATTATCCGTCATTTCGCATATCTGCCGTATTGTATTTGGGTTTTATATGTGAAATCATCTTCCCGCCCGTCAGGATATTTTCGCATTTTTTGTTCTTATCATGAATTATTATCTTTACATTTCTAAAATTCTCTGCTATGATGCAGCTATCAGAACACATGGAAAGATGGGGATCGTTCTATGTCCAATACCAACCGATCGCTGCGTGTGGCAAACCGTGCGCTCCTGCTCAAGCAGCTGCACCAGCGGCCATCCTCCCGCGCGCAGCTCGCCCAGCAAACCGGTCTGGCCCGCTCCGCTGTCACCAGCATCGTCAATGAGCTGCTCGAGGAGCAGCTTGTACGCGAATGCAGCGGCGCAGCGCCGGTAAAGCCCGGCCGCCCATCCACACTGTTGGAGCTGCGCCCCGGAAAATACTTTGCCATCGGGATCATTATCAAC
>CAKTXB010000032.1 GCA_934630555.1 uncultured Oscillospiraceae bacterium | reverse complement strand
CAAATTCCACACTTGCGGTGTGTAAGGTATATTTGGTGACGTACACGCCGCCGCCAAATATGATTTTAATTTTTTTCGCGCCTGCGGGCGCGAACTCTGCGAGGCTTTTTTGACAATCTGACGCAGGCGCTGCCCAAAGGGCAGCGCCTGCGTTCAATATATCCATATTATTTTTTCTTTTCCGCGTTCTGCAGCTTGATCTGCCGGCGGTTGAGCACTTCCTCGCTCATGGGCTGAATATCGCCCGCGCGCTGAAGGGCCTGCTTCGTGAGCATCGGGCCGACGATCTCATAAACAAGGATCGCAAGCAGCGTAATATTGCAGATCAGCTCGCCCTGCTCGCCAAGCTCACGCGCCGTCACGCACATCCCCAGCGCCACGCCCGCCTGCGGCAGCAGCGTGATGCCAAGATTGTGATACACATTCCGGCTGCACCCCAGCGCCCGCGCACTGCCATACGCGCCAAGATACTTGCCCGCCGAACGCGCAATGACATACACCACGCCCAGCAGCACGATCATGGGATCTGCAAACACATCCAGCTCCAGTTCCGCACCGCTGAGCACAAAGAACAGCGCAAACAGCGGCGAGGTCCAGCGGTCGGCCTTTTCCATAATATCATCCGACAGTGGGCAGATATTGCAGAACACCGTGCCCAGCATCATGCACACCAGCAGCGATGAGAAGCCCACCGTCACCGGCCCGATCATGAACTCCAGCTTGGCCAGCGCCACGGTCAGGAACACGAACGCGATCGTCATGTTCAGCCGGTTCGTGTTGGAGTTGAACAGCGTTTCCAGCTTCGTCAGCAGCACGCCCATGATCGCGCCAAGGCCCAGCGAGCACACGATCTCCACCAGCGGGTTCACCAGAATGGACACCATGTCGAATGAACCCACGTGCATGGCCTTTGCAATGCCGAACGACACCGCAAACACCACCAGACCGACCGCGTCGTCCAGCGCGACGATCGGCAGCAGCAGATCGACCAGCGGGCCCTTGGCCTTATACTGCCGCACGACCATCAGCGTCGCCGCCGGCGCAGTGGCTGTGGCGATCGCGCCCAGCACAATGGCCTGCTCCACGCCCAAAATGTCGGGCCGCAGCACATGGAACACCAGCAGCGCAATGTCCACCAGCAGCGTGGCCGTCAGCGCCTGCACAATGCCGATGACCGTAGCCTGTTTGCCGGTGTGGCGCAGCTGCGAAAGACGGAACTCGTTGCCAATGGAAAATGCGATAAAGCCCAGCGCCACATCGGAGATGAGGCTCAGGCGGTCCACCTCTTCCATGGTGGTAAAGCCGAGGCCTTCAATGCCAAGCTGCCCCAAACAGAACGGCCCGATGAGCACGCCCGCCACCAGATACGCCGTCACCGACGGCAGCCCCAGCGGCTTGGCCACACGTGTCATAAGAAGTCCAGCCAGAATGGCAATGGACAAAGCAAGTAAAATTTGCATCATCATAAACCTGCGATTCTAAAAAACTCTTGCCAACATTTCAGCAACGCAGGCTATTATAGCACAATTCCCGTTCATTGCAACGAATATTTCTATAAAATCCGTAATTTTTCGTCAAAGATCCGATGCAGCAGATCTTTCTTGCATACGCGCCAAAAGCGCGCAAAACGCTTCAGGGGAGCGGTCGCCCGCTCCCCGTTTCATGTAGCTCAGCAGCAGCCGTTGTCGCAGCCGCACGAGCCGCTCCCGTTGCCCAGCACGAAGATGATGACCAGGATGATGATCCACCACCAGCTGTTGCCAAAGGCGCAGATGCCGGAAGAATTACAAGACATAACGAAACCTCCTGAAATAATACGTAGCGAATCTCGCCCGCTCATTCCATGTTATGCCAAAGCCGGAAAACGGTGAGCGCCGCGGCCAAATTATTGCCCGAAAACCTCCTCCAGCCGGCCAAACCGATAGCCCATCTGTTCCCAGCGCGTGAGCAGCGCATCCAAAATGGCGGCGTTCGTGGCCGACGTGCTGTGCAGCAGCACGATCGCGCCGGGATGGATGCGCGTCAAAAGCTTTGAAAACGCCTCGTCTGCCGTCGGCTGCGCATCCTGCATCCAGTCCACATATGCAAGGCTCCAGAATACCGTATGATACCCCATCTCCTGCGCCATTTTCAGATTTTCCTCGCTGTAAATGCCCTGCGGCGGACGGTAAAATTTTTGCATTGCCTGCCCCGTCAGCTCCTGATATTTTTCCGCCGCCATATCAAGCTCTGACTGGAACGTCGCCCGGTCGCTGATGCGCGACATATCGTAGTGATGCCACGTGTGGTTGCCAACTATATGCCCCTCGTCCGCCATGCGCTGCACCAGCTCCGGCGCGGTTTCCAGATAATTGCCCACCACAAAAAACGCCGCCGGTGCGTTGTGCGCCTTCAGTGCGTCCAATATCTGCGCCGTGCAGCCGTTTTCATAGCCCGCGTCAAACGTGAGATAGATCACGTTCTCGTCTGTATCTCCAATATAGGCCGCGTCATACTGCCGCAGCGCCGCAGCGGACGCGTTGGCAGCAGGCGGCTTGCCTTCCTCGCGGAAGCTCAGCCCCCACGAACCGGTCTCCACCGCCGCCTGCGTTCCAAACATGGCCGATACGCCGCCGCAGAACAGCGCCACCG
This sequence comes from uncultured Oscillospiraceae bacterium, assembly GCA_934630555.1. Taxonomy (GTDB): domain Bacteria; phylum Bacillota; class Clostridia; order Oscillospirales; family Oscillospiraceae; genus CAG-170. Next base: position 10,618 of record CAKTXB010000032.1, on the reverse strand, counting down.
CCAGCGCGACCGCCAAAAGCCTTGCATTGCGCCGAACAAACCCGATCATATATAGACCACCCCCACCCTATCCTATGGACGAGGGCGGGGGTTTAGACGCCGATTCACTTTTGTTTCTGTCCGCAGCCTGAGCAGCCGCCGCAGCCGCAGCCGCACCCGCAGCCGCCCTTGTTCCGCCGTACACTGCGCACGGCCAGCGCCACCCATACGCCAAGCGCGCCCAGAATGAGCGCCGTCACAAGCGCACTCACAGCCAGCCTCCCTGCATAATGCCATACACCACAAAGGCCGTCAGCCACGCCACACAGCATTGCATCAGGCAAATGCACAGGGTGCGCCACGTCGTGCCGACCTCCCGCCGGATGGCCGCAACGGCCGCCACACACGGCGTATACAGCAGCGTGAACACCAGAAAGCTCACCGCCGTCTGCGTAGTAAACAGCGTACTGAGCGCGCTGCTGCCCAGTAAAATTTCCAGCGTGCTCACAACAGACTCCTTGGCAATAAAGCCCGACAGCAGCGCTGTGGCGCACCGCCAGTCGCCAAAGCCCAGCGGCCGGAACAGCGGTGCAAGCAGCTGACCAAAGTCCGCAAGCAAGCTCTGTGCGCTGTCCGCCACCACATTGATGCGCGTGTCAAAGCTCTGCAAAAACCAAATGACGATCGTAGCCAGGAAGATCACCGTGAACGCGCGCTGCAAAAAGTCCTTCGCCTTTTCCCACAGCAGCAGCGCCACGCTTTTCGGGCTCGGGAACCGATAATTCGGCAGCTCCATGACAAACGGCATGGGCTTGCCGCGGAACGCCGTGCGCCCCAGCACCAGCGCGCTGACGATCCCCATGAGAATGCCGAACACATACAGTCCGATCATCACCAGCGCTCCGTGGTGCGGGAAAAACGCCGCCGTAAAGAAACCGTAGATCGGGATCTTCGCCGAGCAGCTCATAAACGGCGTAAGCAGAATGGTCATGGTGCGGTCGCGCTCCGACGAGAGCGTGCGTGTGGCCATGACCGCCGGCACCGTGCAGCCAAAGCCGATGAGCATCGGCACGATAGACTTGCCGGACAGGCCGATCTTGCGCAGCAGCTTGTCCATCACAAACGCCACACGCGCCATATACCCCGTGTCCTCCAGAATGGACAGGAAGAAAAACAGCGTCACAATAATGGGCAAAAAGCTCAGCACACTGCCCACGCCCTGAAAAATACCGTCGATGATCAAACTGTGTACGACCGGGTTCAGGCCATAGGCCGTCAGCGCACGATCCACCGCCGCCGTCACGGCGTCGATGCCCAGCGCCAGCACGTCGCTCAAATACGCGCCAATGACGTTGAATGTCAAATAAAACACCAGCAGCATCACGCCAAGGAAGATCGGAATGGCTGTCCACTTGCCCGTGAGCACGCGGTCGATGCGCTCGCTGCGCACGTGCTCGCGGCTCTGGTGCGGCTTGGTCACGGTCTGCGCCACGGCATTTTCAATAAAGCTGTAGCGCATATCCGCCAGCGCCGCGTTGCGATCCAGCCCGCGCTCCTGTTCCATCTGCAGCACCGAGTGCTCTACCAGCTCCCGCTCGTTCTGGTCCAGATGCAGCTGCGCCGCCACGCGTTCATCGCCCTCAATGAGCTTTGTCGCCGCAAAGCGCGTGCTGATGCCCGCGCGCTGCGCATGGTCCTCGATCTGATGACACACCGCATGGATACAGCGGTGCACCGGCCCGGGGGCGCAGAAGTCATACACCTTGGGCCGGATCCCCTCCTGCGCTGCGCGGACAGCCTCCTGCGTCAGCTCCTCCACACCCGCGCCGGACGCCGCGCAGATGGGCACGACCGGGATGCCGAGCAGTCTGGAAAGCCCTTCCGTATCGACCGAGCCGCCGTTGCCCGTCAGCTCGTCCATCATGTTGAGCGCCAGCACCATGGGCACCTGCAATGTCAGCAGCTGCAGCGTCAAATACAAATTCCGTTCCAGATTCGTCGCATCCACAATGTTGATGATGCCATCGGGCCGGCTGTTCAAAATAAAATCGCGCGTTACGATCTCCTCTGCCGTGTAAGTACGCAGCGAATAAATGCCCGGCAGGTCCACCACGGTGCAGCCCTTCTGCCCGCGCACCTGTCCGCTTTTCTGGTCCACCGTCACGCCCGGAAAATTGCCCACGTGCTGATTGGAACCGGTCAGCTGATTAAACAGCGTCGTTTTACCGCAGTTCTGATTGCCAGCCAGTGCAAAGATCATGCCTCTACCTCCACGTCGATGCTGCGCGCATCCTCCTTGCGCAGCGTCAGCACATATCCGCGCAGCTGCAGCTCCATCGGGTCGCCCATGGGCGCGATCTTGCTGACGGATACGCGCGTCTGCGGGATAAGCCCCATATCCAGCAGCCGGCAGCGCAGCGCGCCCTCCCCGCCCACGGCGGTGATGACGCCCGTCGCGCCGACCGGCAGTTTGTCCAGTGTCATATTCCTTCCTCCATCTTCATTTCTATGCGTCGGAGACTCTCTCATTCCATAGGGTATTGCATCCGGTGAAAAATGTCAATTCCTTTCTTTCCCGAATGTGCTGCGCGGGATTGACACCGGTGCAGCAATGCGGTACACTCAAGAAAACTTTGTCAGAAGAGGGTACTACACCATGAACCACGCCGCTGAAACTGCAAAATTCGCCGTCATTCTGGAGCAGAAGGGCTTGCTCACCGGCATTGAGGGCAATCTCTCCTCCATAAGCCGCCAGAGCGGCCACATTTTCATCACCCCCTCCCGGCGGATGAAACTGCTGCTCACGCCGGAGGATATTTGTGAGGTCGACGCAAACGGCCGGCAGCTGGCCGGCACCGGCCGCCGTTCCAGCGAATTTTTCCTGCATGAGGCCATCTATCGCGCCCGGCCCGACGTCGGCGCGGTAGCGCACAGCCACTGCCCCTATCTCACCGCGTGGGCCATGCAGTATCAGGACCTGATCGTGCCGGAGACCGTGTCCATGCACGCCGTGTTCCCGCGTATCGTCTGCCTGCCCTATGGCGCGTCGGGCACGCATGACATCCACCGCGGCATTGAAGCGGCGCTGGAGCACAGCCCCGTCTGCCTCCTCGGCGGCCACGGCGCGGTGAGCGCCTCCACCACCCTGGAAGATGCCTGCGCCCTGCTGTGCGCAGCCGAAAATATGGCCAAGGCCCTCTGGCTCGCAAAACATCTGGCCTGATACCGCCCAAAAGCACGCAAAACGCGGCGCATTCCGTTTGGAACGCGCCGCGTGAGCGTGTCAAAAAAGTGTTTTTGACACGCTTTCAAACGCGAACCGCTGCGCTGGGTTCGCGTTTGAGAAGGCTTGCGCCATGCTGCGCGCATAATTTGTGCGCTTACAGCGCACAAATTCCACACTTGCATGACGTAAAGTATTTTCGGCGACGTACACGCCGCCGCCGAAAATGATCCGGACTTTTTTCGCGCCTGCGGGCGCGAACTCTGCGAGGCTTTTTTGACAATCTGACGCGGCGCGTTCCAAATGGAACGCGCCGCGTTTTTGTGTTTTTCTTATTTTGCGCTGCCAAGATAGGCCGCCTTGACTTCTTCGTTTTCCAGCAGTTCCCGGCCCGAACCCTGCATCAGGATGGTGCCGGTCTGCATGACGTAGGCCACATCGGCAATTTTCAGCGCCATATTCGCGTTCTGCTCAATGAGCAAGACCGTAATGCCCTGCTGGTTGATCTCCCGGATGATCTCAAAAATGCCCTTCACCACCAGCGGCGCAAGGCCGAGCGACGGCTCATCCATCATAACGAGCTTCGGCTTTGCCATGAGCGCGCGGCCCACGGCCAGCATCTGCTGTTCGCCGCCGGAAAGCGTACCGGCCAGCTGCCATTCGCGCTCCTTCAAACGCGGAAACAGATCGTATACCTTCGCAAAATCGTCCTTCAAGCTGTCCTTGCGCAGATACGCGCCAATGCGCAGATTTTCCTCCACCGTCAGGTTCGCAAACACACGCCGCCCCTCGGGCACGAGCGTCACGCCCTGTGACACGATAAAGTCGGACGATCTTCCCGTCAGCTGCGTGCCGCAGAAGCTGACCGTGCCGCTCTGCGGCTTCACAAGCCCCGCAATGGTCTTGAGCGTCGTGGACTTGCCCGCGCCGTTTGAGCCGATCAGCGTCACGATCTTGCCCTCCGGCACATCCAGGCTGATACCCTTCACCGCCTCAATACCGCCGTATGACACAACGAGGTCGCGAATTTCCAGAATATTATTCATCCTCGTCCACCCCCAGATACGCGTCAATGACGCGCTGATCGTTCTGAATCTCCGCCGGAACGCCGGAGGCAATGAGCTTGCCGAAGTCAATGACATAAATGCGGTCGGAAATATCCATGACCAGGTCCATGTGGTGCTCGATCAGAAAGATCGTCAGCCCAAACTCGTCGCGGATGCGGCGGATAAAAGCCGTCAGCTCCTCCGTTTCCTGCGGGTTCATACCAGCCGCCGGCTCGTCGAGCAGCAGCAGCTTCGGCTCCGTCGCCAGCGCGCGGGCGATCTCCAAACGGCGCTGCTTGCCATAGGGCAGGCTCGTCGCCAGCTCGTCCTTTTCCGCGGTCAAGCCGACGGCCTCCAGCAGCTCCAGCGCGCGGGCGCGCTGCGCGGCCTCTTCCTTGCCGTTGAGGCGGAACGTCGCCGTGAACAGATTGCTCGTCCGGCGCACGTGCATCGCCGTCAGCACGTTTTCAAACACGGTCATGGACTTAAACAGCCGGATATTCTGGAACGTCCGCGCCACGCCCATGCGGGTGATGGCGTCCGGCGTCAGCGTAACGGTCTTTTCATACATCCCGGCGTTTTCACCCGCATACAGGCGCTTCATCTTGCCGCGCGGATGGTTCTCGGAGATCACATTCCCGTCAAATTCGATCTTGCCGTTCGTTGGCTCATACACACCTGTGATGCAGTTGAATGCCGTCGTCTTGCCCGCGCCGTTCGGGCCGATCAGGGCCACGATCTCACCTGCATCCACGTGCAGCGACAGGTCGTTGACCGCAATGACGCCGCCAAACTGCATGGTCACGTTTTCAACGTTCAATACCGTTTTCATTGCGTCTTGCCCTCCTTCCGGGGCGCTTTGCGCCGGGGTTTCAAGAGGTCAGGCAGCTCGCGGTCGCCCATAATGCCCTTGCGGAAGAACAGCACGACCACCATGATGATAACCGACACGACCGCCATCCGGAAGCCGTTTTTAAAGATGTCGGGCGCATGAATGCCAAGGAACGCGCCCGAGTCCAGGCCGCGCAGCAGCCATTCCAGGCTTGCAATATACAAAAAGCTCGTGATGACCGACCCGGTAATGGAGCCAATGCCGCCAATGACCACTATCAGCAGAATTTCATACGTCATCGTGCTCTTGAACGACAGCGCCTGCACCGCGCCCATGTACATGGCCAGCATTCCGCCGCCAACGCCGGCAAAGAACGAAGAGATGATGAACGCCATGCGCTTGTGGTGCGCAAGGTTGATGCCCATGGCCTCCGCCGCGACCTCATCGTCGCGGATGGCCTTGAACGCCCGCCCATACGTCGAGTTGACCAGCAAAACGATCACGCCGATGAACAGCCCGATCAGAATGAGATACGACGCCGCGTGGTCAAAATCGGGGTAGCCCTTCAGCAGGTTGGAGCCGTTCGTGATGGGCCCCAGCGCGTTCCACTGGAAAAACGCTCGCAGGATCTCCGCAAAGCCGAGCGTTGCAATGGCCAGATAGTCAGACTTCAGGCGCAGCACCGGCAGACCGATGAGATAGGCCATCAGCGCTGCGATCAGGCCGCCAATGAGCAGTGCCGCCAGAATGCCGACCACCGTACCGGCCGCCTCGCCGAACATTCCGGAAAACACCTCCGGCAGCGAGAACTGGATCAGGCCGCCCTCAAACTGCTGATACACACCCGCGCGCTTGGCGACCGGGATGCACAAAACAGCGTAGGCATATGCGCCCAGCAGCATGAAGCCCGCCTGCCCCAGAGAAAACAGGCCCGTAAAGCCGTTGAGCAGGTTCATGGACACGGCCACCAGCGAATAGACTGCGGCCTTTTTAATGACCTTGATGGCGATATGATAGCTGGGCAGTGCAGAGTCCAGATAGAAGCAGACCGCCAGCAGCGCCAGCAGGATGATGGCCACGATGACCGATTCACGATGCAGTTTCTTTGTCATTTGGCGCACCTCCTTACACCTTGTCGGTGACTTTTTCACCGAACAGGCCCGTGGGCTTGACGCACAGGATCACGATGAGCAGTGCAAACGTGAACGCGTCGGAGAACGTGGAATAGCCAATGCCCTTAATAAGCTCTTCACTCAAACCGATAATGAACGCGCCGACGACCGCGCCGGGAATGGACCCGATGCCGCCGAACACCGCGGCCACAAACGCCTTCAGCCCCGGCATACCGCCGGACGTCACAGCCACGTTCGGGTAGTTCGTAAAGTAGAGCAGCGCGCCCACCGCCGCCAGCGCCGAGCCAACGACAAACGTGAACGAAATGACGGAATTGATCTTCACGCCCATGAGCTGCGCCGTTTCAAAGTCCTTGGACGCCGCGCGCATGGCCAGGCCGACCTTTGTCTTTTTCGTCAGCCACAGCAGCACCAGCACCAGCAAAATGGTCAGCACCGGCGTGACGATCGTCACGCGCTTCGTAGACGCGCCAAGCACGTTGATGGTGTCCGAGATCCACGGGATGGGGTTCGTCACCGGCTTCGGCAGGCCGCCGGTAAGATAGAACGCCAGATTCTGAATGAGATAGCTCACACCGATGGCGGAGATCATCAGCGACATCCGCGGTGCGGAGCGCAGCGGCTTATATGCCGCGCGCTCGATCAAAAAGCCCAGCAGCGCTGTGGCAACGATGACCAGCGGCAGCGCCAGATACATCGGCATGGATGCCGATGCGTAAACCATGATCAGCCCCGCGACCATGAACACATCGCCGTGCGCAAAATTGATCAGCCGCAGAATACCGTACACCAGCGTATAGCCAATGGCGATCAGCGCATACTGACCACCGGCGGAAATACCGTTGATGATATAGGGAAGCAGGCCTTGCATAAGCGGTAACCTCCTGAAAATCGTTTGGGATAACGGAGTATCCCCGCGTCCGATCGGGTGCGATCCGCCGCGCGGATCCTCCGTTATAAACTGTGCAGGACCTGGCGGGGCAAAGCCCCGCCAAGTCCCAAAAGCCGTGAAAAATCTCTCTGACGTGCCTTATTCAACACCCTGCACGGCGTAGAATTCCCACTCGCCCGATTCGGTGTTCGCAGCCTTGATGAACGCCGTATCGCGCTTGGCATCGCCAATGTCGTCAAAGGCGATCTCGCCGGAAACACCCGTATAGGTCACAGACGGCAGCGCCGCCAGCACAGCGGCAGGATCCGTCGAGCCGGCCGCCTTGATGGCCTCCAGCGCGGTGAAGTATGCGTCATAGCCCATAGCCGTGACAGCCGCGACCATGTCGTTGCCGCCATTGTTCGTCAGCGCATCCGCGTTGGCGTTCATCCATTCCTTAATACCGGCGTCAAACTCCGGTGCGCCGCCTTCCTGATAGAACGTGGTGACCTTCACGCTGACGTCCTTGCCCTTGGCCGACTCAACGACCATGTTGTTATCCCACGTATCCGAGCCAAGCAGCTCGCCTTCATAACCCTGCGCCGAAGCAGCCTCAATGATGAGCTGTGCATAGTTCGTGGAAACCGGCGCCATGATCACGCCCGCGCCCGCGGACTGGGCGTTGTTGATGTAGGAAACGAAGTTGGCCGTGCCCTCCGGGAAGTCCTCGGAGATGACTGTGCCGCCCAGTGCCTCAAAGGCCTGCTTGAAATAGTACACAACGCCCTGGTCATAGTCCGAGCCGAGCATGGCCAGCGTGTAAGCCGTGGTCACGCCGGAATTCCAGGCGTAGTTTGCCAGGACCGTACCCTGGAACGGATCCAGGAAGCAGATGCGGAAATATACATCGCAGCCGGAGGTGACCTGCGGGTTCGTGCAGCTCACGCCGATGGCCGGAACGCCAGCCTCTGCAAACACCTCGCCGCCGGCCATGGAAACGCCGGAGCCGTAGGAGCCAAGCACAATGGAAACGCCGCGGTTCATGAGCTCTGCGGCAGCCGACGGGCCGTTTTCAGCCGTGGTACGGTTGTCCACGATCTCCAGCTGCACGTTGTACGTTTCGCCGCCGATCTCCACTGTCGGCTGCACGTAGTTTGCGTACTGCATGCCCAGGATCTCCTGCTTGCCGCCGGCGCCGTTATCACCGGTCTGCGGCTCAAACACGCCGATCTTCACGACCTTGTCGCCGGATGCGGCGGCATCGGACGCGGCAGCATCGGAAGCGGCGGCGGCGGAGTTGTCCGCGGCAGCCGGTGCGTCGGAAGAAGCCTTCCCGGCACAGCCGGCCAGCGCACACAGCATGAGTGCCAGAATAAGAAGCAATGCAACGATCTTTTTCATATTTTCCTCCTTTTGTCCAAAAGGACCTGTTCGCCAAACGGCGATTTTGGTAAATGCGCTGCTTCGCGTTTCTGTCCGTGCTATAAAGACGAGTGTCCACGAGGCGGGCATTTTTATAGTTCATTATTATAGCGACCTGTTCCATAAAATGCAAGCGTTTTCTTTCAATTTTCTGCAAAAAGATCCGGCGGCACCGATCGTGCCGCCGGAGGGTAGCTCTCCCTGTCAAATTGATCCGGTCTCCGTCTCTTCTGCGCGGTAGCGCTCCAGCCCGGCGCGCCCCTCAGGGGTCACGGGCCGCAGCCATTTCATCGAGCGGAAATAGCGCATACACAGCAGGCATTTCGGAATGTCCTCGCCCAGATACGCGCACATGACCACACCCAAAAACGGCAGCTTCAGCACATTGGCCGCCAGCAGCGTCAGCGGGATGGCTACGACCCACAAACTGCACAGGTCAAAGATCATGCCCGTCAGCGTGTCGCCGCCGGAACGGAACACGCCCACGACCTGCACATAGGAAATGTTGCGGAAGCAGACCTCCGCCGAACAAAATACCGTCACGCTCAGCGCCGTTTGCAGCGTCAGGGCAGACAAGCTCTCGCCCGCAGAAAAAATGGATACCAGCGGATGCCGCAGCAAGATCATAAGCCCGCCAATGACCACGCCCATGAGCGGCGTGAGCGCGGAAAAGCGCGTGGCGTCCTCCACGCCGCGGCGGATCTTGCCGCTGCCGACCGACTTGCCCACCATGATCACGCACGCGTTGCCCAGACCCACATAAAACGCAAACGCCAGTTCTGAGAACGTTTTAAAGATCGTCATGCCCGCATAGTACTCGTAGCCCATGTTCGAGTAGATCATATTGAGCACCAGAATGCCCATGGCCCAAAGCCCCTCGTTGCACATGACCGGCAGCGCACGCGTGCAGAACATTCCCAGGTTTTTAAGCCCGAACCGCGTCAGCTCCCGCACCGGCCCCGTGAGCAGGTTCTTTTCGACCGCCGAGAAAATGAGCATGATCACAGGCCCGAGCCATGACGAAATGCACGTGGCCAACGCCGCGCCGGCCACGCCCATGCGCGGAAAACCGAACGCGCCATAGATCAGGCCATAGTCCACAAAAGCGTTCACGACCGTCGTGATCATGGCCGTATACATCGGCAGCTTCACCCGCTCGGTGTTGCGCAGCACAGTCGACAGCACATTCGTCAGCGCCACCGCCGGATAGGAAAAACACACAATAGAAAGATACTGGCTGCCCGCCTCGATCACCGCCGGGTCTTTGTTGAACAAGCTGATGACCCACCGCGGCGCGGCCAGCGCAATGCCCATAAAGATCAGCGACACGATCAGGCAGCACATGAGCCCCATGCCCAGCACCCGGCGGATGCCTTTCAGGTCCTTCACGCCCCAGTACTGTGACACAAACACGCTCATGCCCGAGCACAGCCCAAAGCCCAGCACCATGCACAACCAGCCCCATTGTGCCGCCATGCCCACCGATGAGAGCACCACATCGCCCAGCCGCGACACCATCATCGTGTCCACCAGCTGGAATGAGCTTGTCAGTACATTCTGGATGGCCACCGGCAGTGCCAGTGCCAATGTAACGCGCCAAAAGGGCTTGTCGCCCAGGTATTTACTCCAATTCATAGCATTCTCCAAGGTAAAAAGATGGGAATGCCGCAAGCGGCATTCCCACGAAGTTTTTCAGTCGGTCGCGTGAGTGACCTATGGAAGCTGCAGCTTTTGCAGCACAATTCACAACGTAAGCATAAACGATCCGTGCAAAAGCCTCGCAGAGTTTTCGCCCGCAGGCGAAAATAAAATTTGGACCATTTTTGCCGGCGGCGTGTACGTCGGCAAAAATACTGCCCGCTCTGCAAGTGTGGAATTTTTCGTGCCTGCACGAAAAATTATGCGCGCGCAGAGTGCAAGCTTTTCCAAACGAAAGCCCAGCGAAGCGGGTTTCGTTTGGGGCCGTTAGGCCATGCCCGCCGTAATAATGGCCATCTTATAGACCTCGTCGGCGTTGCAGCCGCGGGACAGGTCGTTGATGGGGGCGTTCAGGCCCTGCAGAATGGGGCCGTAAGCCTCAAAGCCGCCCAGACGCTGTGCGATCTTATAGCC
>CAKTXB010000031.1 GCA_934630555.1 uncultured Oscillospiraceae bacterium | reverse complement strand
GTAAAGGCCTCGGCGGACAAATTCCCCAAGAACGTGGCCTATGAGTTCATGGGTAAAAAGACAACGTATGCCGCGTTTATGGAGCGTATCGACCGCACGGCCAAGGCATACCTCGCCATGGGCATCCAGAAGGGCGACCGTGTGACCATCTGTATGCCGAACTGCCCGCAGGCACTTGACAGCTTCTATGCACTCAACCGCATCGGTGCGGTGTCGAATATGATCCACCCGCTCTCGGCGGCCAGTGAGATCAAGTTCTATCTGGATTTCTCCAAGTCCAAGGCCATTTTGACGCTGGACCAGTTCTACGGCAAGGTAGCCGGCATTCTGCCGGAGCTGGAAAACAAAGACACCGTTTTGCTCGTGGCGCGTATTGTTGACGAGCTGCCGCCGGTGCTGGCCGTTGGCTTTGCGCTCACAAAGGGCCGCAAGATCCCACCGCTGCCGAAAAAAGGCAACCATGTCACATGGAACGACTTTATGCGCATGGGCGCCAAACGCAACCTGCCGCTGCCCAAAGAGCTTGGCAAGTTCACCGACTGTGCCTCCATTCTCTACTCCGGCGGCACGACCGGCACAACAAAGGGCATCATGCTCAGCAACCTCAACTTCAATGCCTGCGGCCTGCAGACCATCGCGGCCTCCGGCTTTGCACCCATCAACGGCATGAAGATGCTGTCGGTCATGCCGGTGTTCCACGGCTTCGGCCTTGGCATCGGCATCCACACGGCGCTCATCGGCGGCGCAACGTGCATTCTCGTGCCGCAGTTCAATGTCAAGACGTATGCCGAGCTGCTCATCAAAAAGCAGCCGAACATCATTCCGGGCGTGCCCACGCTGTTTGAGGCGCTGCTGCGCACGGAGAATCTGGAAAAAGCAGACCTCAGCTGCCTGAAAGGTGTGTTCTGCGGCGGCGACAGCCTGTCCGTGGAGCTGAAAAAGAAGGTCGATGCGTTCCTCAAGGAGCATAACGCCGACGTGCAGATCCGGCAGGGCTACGGCCTGACCGAGTGTGTCACAGCCAGCTGCCTGACGCCGAAGGACTATAACCGCGTGGGCTCTATCGGCGTTCCGTTCCCGGATACATATTACAAGATCGTCAAGGTCGGCACAACGGAAGAAGTCGATGCAAACGTCGAGGGTGAGATCTGCATCAGCGGCCCGTCTGTTATGATGTGCTACATGGATAACCCCGCTGAAACCGAAAACACCCTGCGCCGCCACGCCGACGGGCGCATCTGGATGCACTCCGGCGATCTTGGCAAGATGGACGAGGACGGCTTTGTCTACTTCTCGCAGCGTATCAAGCGCATGATCGTCACCTCCGGCTACAATGTCTACCCCGGCCAGCTGGAAAACGTGATCGACGGGCATGAAAAGGTGCTGCTGTCGTGCATCATCGGCGTAAAAGACCCGTATAAGATGCAGAAAGTCAAGGCCTTCGTGGTGCTGCGCCCTGGCTTTGAGCCGTCGGACGAGATCCGTGATGAGATCTTGGAATACTGCCGCGGGCACATTGCAAAATACGCCATGCCATATGACATTGAGTTCCGCGCGGAACTTCCGAAAACGCTGGTGGGCAAAGTAGCCTATCGTGTGCTGGAGGAAGAGGAAAACGAGCGGCAGGCTGCCGCCGGGAACTGATCCATTGCATACCCAATCAGGGCGGGGCTGCACGCCCCGCCCTGTTTTCAAAAGGAGGAGCCGCGATGCCGCAAAAAACCGAACGCATCTGGGAACTGGACGCGCTGCGCGGCCTGTGTATTTTGTGCGTTATTGTGGTGCATCTCATTTTCGACCTGTCGTTTTTCGGCGGTGCGCAGCTGACACTGCCGGGGTGGTACATGTTCATTCAGGAGTACGGCGGAGCCATTTTTGTAGTGCTGTCCGGCTGCTGCGCCACGCTTGGAAGCCGCAGCGTGCGGCGCGGCGCCATTGTATTTGGCTGCGCCATGCTCATTTCTCTGGTGACATTTGGAATGTACCGCCTTGGCTTTGCCGGGCGCGACGTCATTGTGTGGTTCGGCGTTTTGCATCTGCTCGGCATTTGTATGATGCTCTACCCGCTGTTCAAAAAATGCCCCACCTGGACCGTGTTCGCATTGGCGGGTGCAATGATCGTGGCCGGTTACTGCATGCGCGGCGTGCGGGTGGAAACACCGTTTTTGTTTCCGCTGGGGCTCATCACCGATACGTTCTCATCCAGCGACTATTTCCCGCTGCTGCCGCAGCTTGGCTGGTTCCTGCTCGGCGTTGGACTGGGGCGGACGGTGTACCGCGATAAGCAGACGCTGCTGCCTGGGCGGTTTTCCAAAAGCGCTGCGGCGCGGTTTTTCTGCCTGTGCGGGCGGCACTCGCTGCTCATCTATCTTCTGCACCAGCCGCTGGTATATGGCCTGATGGAACTGTATCTGGCCCTTCGATAACAAACTGCCCGGTGCTGTTTCAAACAGCGCCGGGCGGTTTTTATGCCTCCATTTTCGCGCACAACGTGCGCATCAGATGGTTTGCTGCATAATACGTGGTTTCATAGCGCATGAATTGCTGCGTGTTTTCATCCCACAACAGCTGCAAGCTGGCCGGAAACTCCTCATCGGAGCGCCAGAAACGCAGCTGCACCGGCAAAAACGGAAATAGTGGCAGCTGATAGGCCGCGTCTCCACCTGTGAGCGGTGTGCCGCCAAGCGCCTGACACGCGCGGCACAGCGCTTCAATATCCTCGTCAAAGCGCTTTTCATAGGCTGCAAACAGATCGTTTCCAAGCCCGGACGTCTGTGCCACACCGGGCAGATCGTTCACCCGGCAGAAGCGCCCGGAGAGATGGCAGCCGTCTTTAGAATCGCACAGCACATCGTAAATGGTCATGCACTCGTTGAACGTGACCGGCTGCGGCTGCACGTCGTCCAGCCGCTCCACAACGCCGGTTCGGCGGCTGACGCGGTAAGGTGCGGATACGAACATAACGTAGAGATAGTCCTCGTCCAGCGTCAAGCCGAATTTTTCAGCCATATGCACGGGATCATACTGCAAAAACGCCTGCGCCGCGCGGGCGGCGCTTACGTCGTAATTGGATGCCATGCTCAGACTCCTTTCATGGTCAGGCTGATGCGCTTGCGTTTTTCATCGACCTCCAGCACCTTCACCTGCACCACATCCCCCACATGGACGACCTCGGAGGGGTGCCTAATGAACTTGCTGCAAACCTGTGAGATATGTACCAAGCCGTCCTGATGCACGCCGATGTCCACAAACACGCCGAAGTCAATGACATTGCGCACGGTGCCGGAGAGCACCATGCCGGGCTTTAAATCCTTCATCTCCAGCACATCTGTGCGCAAAATGGGCGCGGGCAGCTCATCACGCGGGTCACGGCCGGGCTTTGTAAGCTCCTTCACAATATCGCGCAGCGTCGCTTCACCGCAGCCGCAGCGTTCGGCGGCCGTTTTCCAGCCGAGCGCCTCCACGCGCTGCACAAGCGTGTTCAGCGCCGGTGTGCCAGCCTCTGCCAATGCCAGGCCGCACAGCGTCAGCAGCTGCTCCGCTGCGGCGTAGGATTCCGGGTGCACGCCGGTGCGGTCGAGCACGTTTTTGCTCTCCGGCACACGCAGAAAGCCTGCGCACTGCTCATACGCCTTCGGCCCGAGCTTTGGCACCTTCAGCAGCGCGCGGCGCGTTGTAAACGCGCCGTTCTCCTCGCGATACGCCACAATATTTTTGGCCGTTGCGGCAGTCAGCCCAGCCACCTGACGCAGCAGCGGCGCAGAGGCTGTGTTGAGATCTACGCCCACAGCGTTCACGCAATCCTCCACCACGCCGCCAAGCGCGGCATCCAGCTGCCTTTCCGGCATATCGTGCTGATACTGCCCCACACCGATGGCCTTGGGGTCGATCTTCACCAGCTCCGCCAGCGGGTCCTGTAAGCGCCGCGCGATAGACACGGCCGAGCGCAGGTTCACGTCGTACTGCGGGAACTCCTCCGCCGCCAGCTTGGAGGCGGAATACACCGACGCGCCAGCTTCACTCACGATCATATACGACACACCGCCGCCAAGCGTGTGGATGAGTTCCACGGCCATCTGCTCCGTTTCGCGCGAGGCTGTGCCGTTGCCAATGGCAATATGGCGCACGCCGTACTTGCGGCAGAGCGCGGCCAGTGTGTCGATGGCCTCCTGTTTTTTGCGCGCGCTGAATGTCGGATAGACCACTGCCGTATCCAGCACCTTGCCGGTGGCATCCACCACGGCCACCTTACAGCCGTGCGCGTAGCCGGGGTCAAGGCCCATGGTCACAAAGCCCTTCACCGGCGGCTGCATGAGCAGCGGCCGCAGATTGAGGGCAAAGTTCGCGATCGCGCCGTCACAGGCGCTTTCCGTCAGTGCCGCGCGCGTTTCGCGCTCCAAGCTCGGCGCCAGCAGGCGTGTGTACGCATCCTGCGCGCACGCACCCAGAAACGCCATGGCAGGGCTGCCAGGCCGCACAACGCGCCGGCGGATGGCCTGCACAGCGGCAGCCTCATCCGTTTCCAGCGTGACCTTCAAAAGGCCCTCGCGCTCACCGCGATCCAGCGCCAGCACCTGATGGCCCTGCAGTTTTGCGACCGGCTGTGCAAAGTCATAATACTGCCGGTAGACTGAGTTCTCCTCCCCCGCCGCGCGGCTGATCATGCGGCCCGTACGCTGGATGAGCGTGCGCAGGTCCCGGCGAATGTCCGCGTCATCGGAAAAGCGCTCAGCCAGAATGTCCGACGCACCGGCCAGCGCGTCCTGCACGGTTTCCACACCCTTTTCGGGGTCGAGATAGCCCTCTGCCAGCTGCTCCGGCAGCGGCGTACCCGGTGTCTGCGCCAGAAGTGTGTCTGCCAACGGCGCAAGCCCTTTCTCTTTTGCCATCGTCGCGCGCGTGCGGCGCTTGGGGCGATAGGGGCGGTAGAGATCCTCCAATTCTGCCAGTGTGGCCGCGTTTTCGATCGCCTCCGTCAGCTCCGGAGTCAACTGCCCCTGCGCGTCAATGAGCGTGCGCACCTCGGCGCGCCGCGCCTGCAAATTGCGCAGATACGTCAGCCGTGCTTCCAGCGCGCGCAGACGCGTGTCGTCCATACCGCCATGCGCCTCCTTGCGGTAGCGCGCAATGAAAGGAATGGTGTTGCCCGCGTCCAAAAGCGCCACAACGTTCCGCACAGATTCTTCCTTGCAGGAAAGCTCCTGCGCAATGATCTGTTCAATCAACTGCATACGATACTCCTTTTGGGAATTTGCCTTTACATTGTAGCACATCGTCCTGTATAATGACAGAAAAGAATTTTGAAAAGAGGGTCCCCATGCGTTACAAGGCCGTACTCATTGACATCGACAACACGCTGCTGCATTTTGATGAAAGCTCCTACAAGGCGCTGCGCAAGGCGTTCGCACTGCACGGCGTGGACTTTACACGCGAAATGTTCCACGACTACGAGCAGATCAACAACCGCTACTGGAAAGCGTTTGAGTGCGGCGAAATAGAGCGCGACCGGCTGTTCTATGAACGCTTTGATGAGTACTTCGCCATCATCGGCCTTCAGGCTGACGGCAAGCAGTTTGACCACGAATACCGCGTGCATCTGGCCGAAGGCTACGACCTGATGCCGCACGCTGTGGAGCTTTTAAAGGCACTGCACGGAACATACAAGGTATTCGTTGTGACAAACGGCGATGCGTTCACTCAGCGCGCACGCATCGCAGGTGCGGAGCTTGGGCCGTATTTTGACGGCGTATTCATCTCCGAGGACGTCGGCAGCCAAAAGCCGGACAAGGCGTTTTTTGACGCCGTGTTTGCCGCCATCGGCGAGGAATATCGCAGCTGCTCGCTGCTGGTGGGCGACAGCCTGTCCTCCGATATGCAGGGCGGACGTAACGCGGGGATCCCCACCTGCTTCTACGGTGACGCGGCCAAAGCGGACGCGCGGTGCGACTACGTGGTTGCCGACCTTCTGGATATTTTGCCAATTTTGGAAGAAACTGAATAATTTGTCGAAAAATGTCGGCAAATTATGGAATAAAATGGTAATTTTCATCTTGCAGAAAATGGATGTTCGTGCTATATTATAGTTGTCGCAGCGATGATTTAGACAGTGTCTGGCGAAAATGCACAATATTCATTTTTTAGGAGTGGAGAGAAGCATGGACAATCGTTCCAAGATCCTGATTGCCGACGGCAATGAAGAATTCTGTGAGCATCTGAAACAGACCCTTTCGCAGACCGGCGCGTTTGACGTTGTGGGCACGGCCTGTGACGGAGAACGCGCGGTACAGCTGCTGGAAACCACGCAGCCGGACGTGCTGGTGCTGGATCTAATGCTGGCCAAGCTCGACGGGCTTTCGGTCCTGCGCCGGGCGCGGGAGCTGGAGCATCCGCCTGTGGCGCTGGTGCTCAGCGGTTTTATGACCGAATATGTCGGCGCGCGGGCCGCAGAGCTTGGCGTGCAGTATTTTATGAGCAAGCCGTGCGACTTTGAATCGGTCGCCGAGCATATCCGGCAGATCACGTCGCTGGAGCAGCACGAACCCGTGCCGCAGCGGCGCGACGCGGTCAACATCGAAGCCATGGTCACATCCATCATTCATGAGATCGGCGTTCCGGCGCATATCAAGGGCTATCAGTACCTGCGCGAGGCCATTATGATCGCCGTAGAGGATATGGACGTGATAAACGCCATCACCAAGGTACTCTATCCGCAGGTAGCCAAGGCGTTTTCCACCACGCCGTCGCGCGTAGAGCGTGCCATCCGGCACGCCATTGAGGTCGCGTGGGACCGCGGTGATCTGGAAACGCTGCAGCGCTTCTTTGGCTACACCGTTTCCAACACCAAGGGCAAGCCCACAAACTCTGAGTTCATCGCGCTCATTGCCGACAAGCTGCAGCTGCAGCTGAAGAACATGGAAGCCGTTTCCTGACTGTTTCTTTTACAGTTCCAGTCATTCAGATTCCCTTCTGTCCGGGGGCGCTGTACAGCGCCCCCCGCTTTTTCCTTCGGGCCACGCGGGCACTGCGTTGCGGCGGATCCTTGCAATGGTGCCCCGCGTATGCTATCCTGGTAAAAGTAACTTGGGCACAAAAATGCTCCAGCACGAGCCGTATGCGGCACTGCGGGGCCATGCAAAGGCAGTCGCTCCCTTCCCGTGCCTGAACGACTGCACACAGTTCAGGCGGGACTTATTATAAAAATAGGAGGCAGTGGAGCTATGGCAAGCTCTTTGGAATATGTAAATTACGTATGCGACCAGCTGCGCAGCTTTGGTAGCGTGCGCAGTCAGCTCATGTTCGGCGACTACATGGTCTATCTGAACGCAAAGCCCGTCGTACTCATCTGCGACGATGTGGCATATTGTAAACAGCTGCCGCAGCTTGCGCCGTTTTTGCAGGACGCGCCGCGCGGCATCCCCTATGCCGGCGCAAAAGAGCGCTGGATCTTGGATATAGAGGACCGGACGCTTCTGGAGCGCGTCATTCCCATTCTGGAAGCAGGCACGCCGTATCCCAAGCGCAAAAAAAGCGCCGCAAAAGAAGCATAGAGCCCCGCCGGACAGCCAACGCTGCCCGGCGGTTTTTTTACCAAACTGCGCCTGTTTGTCCAAAAATGCGACATTTGTCTGCCTTTGTCCATTGCCGAAGCAGCACGGCGGCGGCTACAATCGAACCAGAAAAGCAAGCCGCCCAGCCGGGCAGAAAGGACGCAGGATATGAACATCACGGACAAGATCACCCACGCAGCGGAGCGCAAGGCGTTTGAAACGCTTCTGGATTCTCTCATCAAAAAGGGCAAAACGCAGGACGGCAGCGCAGTGGCGCAGAGCCTCATCGACATGGTGCAAAAGCTGCACAGCGACGTATGGAGCGCCGAATCCTTTGCCACGCTCCGCATGATCGCGGATGACCCGGACGGTAAATGGGCGCACTATGTCCAGCGTCTTATCCGCGATTCTGACCCGTACATTCTCAAGACGTTTTTAACAAACGCCGTGTATGAGGGCGGCATCCGCGGCTATCATGTGGCGCAGGAAACCGCAAAAAAATACGACATCAACGTACCTTGGCTCATTCTCATGGACCCGACTTCGGCTTGCAATATGCACTGCACCGGCTGCTGGGCAGCGGAATATGGCCACAAGCAGAGCCTGACGTTTGAAGAAATGGACAAGGTGCTGACTGAAGCCAAGGCGCTTGGCACACACGCGTGCCTGTTCACAGGCGGCGAACCGCTCATGCGCAAAAAGGACATCATCCGCCTGTGTGAAAAGCACCGTGACATTGCGTTCCATGCCTTTACAAACGGCACGCTCATTGACGACGATTTCTGCAAGGAAATGCTGCGCGTGGGCAACTTCTTTGTGTCCGTAAGCGTGGAGGGCTTTGAAGAAGCCAACGACGGCCGCCGCGGAAACGGTCATTTCCAGAAGGCACTTGCTGCCATGGAACTGATGCACAGCCATCGCATTCCGTTCGGCGTGTCCATCTGCTACACCAGCAAAAACTACACCGTTGTCACAAGCGATGAATTCTTGGACCTGCTCATCTCCAGGGGCTGCGTGTTCGCGTGGTACTTCCACTATATGCCCGTTGGCGTGAATGCCGATCCGTCGCTGCTGCTCACGCCGGAGCAGCGCGTTTACATGAAAGACCGCGTGCGCGAGATCCGCGGCGTAACGGGCGGTAAGGAGCTGTACTGCATCGACTTCCAGAACGACGGCGAATTTGCCGGCGGCTGTGTGGCCGGCGGGCGCATCTACTGCCATATCAACGCCGCTGGCGATGTGGAGCCGTGCGTGTTCATCCACTATTCCAGCGCAAACATCAAAGAGAAGACGTTCCTGGAATGCCTGCAGCAGCCGCTGTTCAGGCTCTACCGCAAGGGCCAGCCGTTTAACGGCAATCATCTGCGTCCTTGCCCCATGCTGGAGAATCCGGAGCTGCTGCCAAAAATGGTGGCCGAGTCTGGTGCGCACTCTACCGATTTGGAAGCACCGGAATCCGCCGAGCATCTGTGTGAAAAATGCAAGACCTACGCCGCCGCATGGAAGCCGCAGGCTGAGGCGCTGTGGCGCGCAGAGCATCCTGCGGCCGCAGAATAAACCATGATCTTCATGCCGCACACCGCGCGGCCATGCTGGATCCCTTTCTCAGACAAAGTGGCTGGTGTTTTAAAACACCAGCCACTTTGTCGCTTCTAAGATCGTTCTGCATCCGCAACGCGCTGCAAAAACTGTTCGGTCAAGCCGCTGCGCAGCGCGCACAGGCGGTGGATCTGCCCGCCAGCTTCCTCCGGCATCCCGTGCAGCAGCCAGTCCATAACAAGGCCCATGCAGACACTTCGGTAATAGCCATGCACCAGCTCCGCGTCATGCGGCTTCAGCCTGTGCCCGGCAGCAGCTGCGGCTGACGCAACATACGTCGCCGTCAGCGCGTCGCAGATCTGCATCAGGCTTCGCGCCACTATGTCGTGGCTAACAGAATTGCAGATGTTCAGCACTACATTTTTTTCGCGCAGCAGCTCCTTTAAAAGCACATCCAGACAGCCCTCCAGAGAGGCAATGCCCTGATATTCCGCAACGAGCTGGTGCACGCGCTCGCTGACGACCTCTTCCAGCAGCGCAGGAATATCGGCATAGTGATAGTAAAATGTTTTACGGTTCAGGCCGCAGCCCTCTGCGATCATCTGCACCGTGATCTGGTGCAGCGGATACTGCGCCAGCAGATGCAGAAAGCTGGCCCGAATGGCCTTTTGGGTCAGTTTTGCCACGATATGCCTCCCCTTTCCCGCGCGGTGTGTACGCCTGCTGCAGATAAAAGCACTTGACCCATTGCCGGACCGTGCTATACTGGACTATACCATGGCGGCGTGAAAGCCGTCAAGAATGGATTTTGGGAGGAACATATGAAGAAGAACGTTTTGGTGATCTCCACCAGTCTGCGTGCAAACAGCAACTCCGAGGCGCTGGCCGAAGCGTTTTTACGCGGTGCGCAGGGGGCCGGGCATGATGCGGAGCTCGTTTCGCTGCGCGGCAAAGACATCCGCTTCTGCATGGGCTGTCTCGCCTGCCAGAAGCTGGGCCACTGCGTTTTGCAGGACGACACGCAGGCACTCACACAAAAAATGCACGATGCCGATGTCATCTGCTACGCCACACCCATCTACTACTATGAGATGAGCGGCCAGATGAAAACGCTGCTTGACCGCGCCAACTGGCTGTACGCAAGCGACTATCATTTCACCGACATTTATCTGCTCACTGCCGCGGCCGAGGACGCGGATGACGTGCCCAAGCGCGCCGAGAGCGGCCTGACCGGCTGGATCGACTGCTTTGAACGGGCGCGTCTGGCCGGCAGCGTGTTTGCCGGCGGCGTGGATGGACCCGGCGCCATCCATGGCCACGCCGCGCTGGAACAGGCGTTGGAGCTTGGCAAAACCGTATAACATAAACAGCGCCGCCGCACTCCCTTTTGAAGCGCGGCGGTGCTTCTTTTTGCTTACAGGTTTTTTGCAAACGCAGCAAGCGCGGCAAGGCCATCCTCCAGAGTCTTTCTGTCGCAGGCGTAACCGATGCGCATGGAATGCGGCTCTTCAAAGCAGTCGCCCGGGGTGACGAACGCACCGGTTTCGTCGTAGAGGCGCTTGCAGAGATCATAAGACGGGATGTCAAAATCGTAATAGACCAGCGCCGTTGTACCGGCCTGGGGTTTGGTGTAGTAAAAATGCGGCTGAGCTTCGATCCACGCGTCCAGCACGGCCAGATTGGTCCGCACGATGGCGCGGTTGCGCGCCAGCATTTTATCCTTGTGCGCCAGCGCCAGTGCCGCCACGGCATCGTCCAGCATACCGCAGCTGATGAGGTTATAGTCGCGGTGCGACAGGAACGCGCACAGCGCATCCGGGTCCTTTGTGGCGATCCAGCCCATGCGGATACCGGCCAGCGAAAACACTTTGGACATACTGCTCACCGAAATACCCTTTTCATACAGGTCGGCGATGGACACGCTCCAGCCGTCCTTCTGCGTCAGGTAGCGGTAGACCTCGTCGCACAGCAAATAAGCATCCGCCTCGCGGGCGACCTGCACGATGCTCTGCAGCAGCTCCTCCGGCAGAAGCGCGCCGGTGGGGTTGTTGGGGTTATTGATGCAGATGAGCTTTGTGCCCGGTGTGACAAGCCGGCGCAGCTCGTCCAGGTCCGGCAGATAGCCGTTTTCCTGCTTCAGGTGCAGCACCGCCACATCTGCGCCGATGGACGCAGGGATGGAGTACAGCTGCTGATACGTGGGCATGATGCTCACCACCCGGTCGCCGGGCGACACAAGCGAACAGAACACATGGTGGTTCGCACCCGCAGCGCCGTGTGTGGGCACGATCTGCTCCGGTGTCATGGTGCGGTAGAGCGTGCTGATCCCCGCGCGCAGCGCCTTGCTGCCCACAATGTCGCCATACGTCAGGCGGCGGGCACACAGGGCCTGCAAGAAGGCGCAGCGCTCCGTGCCAGTCAGCTGAAACAGCTCGTCCAACGACACGGAATCAACGCACGTTTCGGCAATGTTGAATTTCGCGCCGTTCTCATAGGCGTTCATCCATTCTTCCACGGCAAAGGGTTTGATGTACATTCGCTCTTCCTCCTTAAAAAAACACGGCGTCCATGACCGGGCCTTATCCGAACGTTCGGAATACCTGCGGCCAGGTCATGGACGCCGTTTCATCCCCCATCCGGTGACAGGGGCAGCGTACTTATAAAACTTGGTTTGGTCAACCAAGGATCAGCGTATGCTTTTCGTAATGATCGCCCTGTCCGGCCAGATCACACTGATACGTAATTTGATAGCCATATTTTGGAACGACTCCTGCATTGTTCGACTTTTCATTGACCTGAACGATAGAATAATAGCCTGCCTGCATTTTCACAGTCTGACCGTTTGCAAATGTGATTTCCCGGATCGTAAGCTGTTCCGGCCTTGTCAAGTGGACCGGAATATCATCCCGGAACTCTCCGGTCGTCATATATTCCGTTTGCAGCTCTGCATAATATGCCCGCAGATTTGCCCAGTCGGCTGCCACACGTGCCTTGTGCAGCTGCGTATTCATGGTCGGGATCGCCACAGCGATCAAAATTGCAATGATGGCCACCACGATCAGCATTTCCATCAGCGTAAAGCCGCGCTTACAGTTTTTCCGATTCCGTACCGCTTTCATCCCCACTCGCTCCTATTTAATCTAAATTTCTACAACTTTTATATCATACTTTCAGCAAAAGCACAAGTGGGATTTTGCACAAAGCGGCTGCGCTTACGCCTCCAAAAAATCACACGCCGCTGCGGCAAGGGCTGCCGCACCGACCAGCAGCGCGTCATCATCGGAATTGAATTTGCAGTGGTGCTGCGGGTAGTTCGTTCCCTTTTGGCCTCGCCCACGCCAAGCAGCAGCATCGCGCCCGGCACACGCGTCCGGTACCACGCGAAATCCTCTGACGGCATAATGGGCGCGATCTTCTGCACGTGCGCTGTGCCGACCGCACGGGTAAGGGCTGCCGCCGCGCGCTCCGTCAGCGCCGGGTCGTTCACAACAGGCGGGCCGCCATAGGTCGTTTCAAACCGAATGCAGCACTGCAGCCCCTGCGCCACACTTTTGGCGATCTCCCGCATCCGGCGCTGCCGCGCCGTCTGTTTTATAATGTATGATTATAAGTTTAAGGCGCATAAAATGCAAGTAATTCTCCGTCGTGTTTTTGTATTTTTCCATTTTGAACGATTCGGGTATAGAAAAAGCCCACCGTAATTCTATCAAAATTACGGTGGACTTATGGTGGACCTGAAGAGACTCGAACTCTCGACCTCTCGGATGCGAACCGAACGCTCTCCCAGCTGAGCTACAGGCCCAAATGCAGGAATTATTATAACAATCCCCATCCTGTTTGTCAAGCGTTTCCTGCCCGTTTTGCGCAGTTTTATCAAAACCCTTCGTCGGTATACAGCCCCAAGGTTGCAAAAACCCCCTGCGCCGTGCTATCATACTGGCAGCCGCCGGACTCCGGAACGGAGAATGTCAGCGCATAGGCATACGTACCGTCCAGCAGCACATCGGCGCGGTAAAGCCGCGCGCCCTCGTCTGTTTCACTGTACCAGGCAAACTGATATTCCGGCAGGCCGAAGCGCGTAGTCTCGATCACGTCCAGCTGCTCCGGCGCAAACCCGCTCAGCCGGCGCACGGCGCTGTCCGCGTCGGCGCACAGCATCGTCCGGCGCTCGATCTCATAGCCGCCATCCGCCTGCGTATACACCGTGCAGTCGCGGCCAGATGCGGTCGTGTCCTCCACTGCGTCCTGCGGCACGCTGAATACCATCGTGTAGGCGCTGTCCAGCCAGCTGCCGCTGGCCGCCATGATCTCAGCGTCGTCCACAGTTTCCCACGCGGCCTCCGCCCGGCTGCACCCGCACAGCAGCAGTGTCAATACCACGATCAGTCCAAACCCCGCTTTTTTCATGCAGAACCCTCCCGGAAAGGATGTTTTGAATGCTTGTTCCTCTGCTTTTAATGAATGCGCTGGCGTTCACTTTTATGTGTCTGGATAAATATTTTGCCCGCCATCACAAGCGCCGCATCCCCGAGGCCACGCTTCTGGCCCTGGCCGCATTGGGCGGCAGCGCCGGCGCGCTGCTCGGTATGGTGCTGGCAC
>CAKTXB010000030.1 GCA_934630555.1 uncultured Oscillospiraceae bacterium | reverse complement strand
CACAAGCTCGATGAGCTGTTTGAGGTTGCCGACCGTGTGGTCGTGGTACGGGATGGCTGCGTGACGGGTGAGCTGATGATCCGTGACGCGACAAAACAGATGTTGATCGCCAGAATGGTCGGACGTGATCTGACAGATATGTATCCGAAGGAGGCAGCGCAGATCGGTGATACAATTTTAGAGGTGACGAATCTGCGGACGGAGGCGCTGCACGACATCAGCTTTTCAGCACGGCGCGGAGAGATTTTTGGGATCTACGGCTTGATGGGATCTGGTCACCAGCAAATTGGTTCGGCGATATTCGGGCAGGATCTGCTGCTGGGTGGAACAGTCCGTGTGCATGGAAAGCAAACGGCCATTCACGATCCGTTGGATGCGATCAAGGCCGGTATTGCATATGTTCCAGCAGAGCGTAAAACGGAGGGGCTGGTGCTGAACCAGTCGGTGGCGGTGAACACCATGGCAGCTTATTACAGCAAGAGCCGCCGTATACTGGTGGACCGGGCGCTGGATCGCACGGTATGTGACAAATGGATCCAAAGCCTTTCAACCAAGACACCGTCAGGCGCAACTATAGTGGAGTCGCTTTCGGGCGGCAATCAGCAGAAGGTGGTTTTGGCCAAATGGCTGGAGCTGCAGCCGGATGTCCTGATTTTGAACGAGCCGACGCGCGGCATTGACGTGGGCGCAAAGGCGGAGATCTACAGGATCCTGGACAGACTGGTGGCGGAGGGAAAGTGCGTCATCATCATTACATCAGAGATGCCTGAGCTGTTGGCAATGTCTGATCGGATCATGGTCATGTTTGAGGGGAAGATCTCTGGTATGATCGACGCAGCGGATGCCAGTCAGGAACTGATCGTGAAATATGCAATCGGAGGATAAATCATGAAACAAAAGACAAAACTTGCAGCCAAAATGGGTGATATGTCCTCATTGCTGACGGTGATCTGCGCGCTGCTGGTTGAAATCGTGCTGTTTTCCCTGCTGAACAAGAACTTTGTGAAGCTCAGTAATTTTATGAGCATTGGACTCTATGCTGCGATCGTGGGGTGTATCTCCTGCTCGGTGACGTTCGTGAATATTTCCGGCATGATTGACATTTCCGTCGGTTCCCAGATCGCGGTTGTGGGTATGGTGGCGGCGCTGGTTTCCAGTACCGGCGGAAACTGGGCGGTAACGGTGTTGGCGGCGTTGGGTGCGGGCGTGCTGTGCGGTGCTGTAAACGGCTTTTTCATCACGGTGTTGAAGCTCAACGCCTTTATTACATCTATTGCGACCATGCAGACATTCCGCGGACTGGCCTTTTTACTGTCGGACGGGATGTCCATCACCATTTCAGACGCAGCATATAAATTTATTGGCCGCGGATATGTACTTGGGGTGCCGATGTCGCTGTGGATCATGGCGCTTTCCTATATTATTTTCCACCTGATCTCCAAGTACACGGTATTTGGGCGAAATGTCTATTTGATCGGCGGCAATCCTCAGGCAAGCTTCTTGTCCGGTATCAAGGTCAACGGGATGCGGTTTAAAATTTATCTGCTCAACGGCCTGATGGCGGGTATTTCCGGCGTGCTGCTTTCAGCACAGACTGGTGCGGGGATCCCGGCCGCTGCTGCAAACTACAACATGACGGCGTTGTCGGCAGTTATTTTGGGCGGTGCGGCGCTGACTGGCGGTAAGGGCACGATTTTTGGAACATTTTTGGGGTCAATGGTTTTGGCAGTATTGCAGAACGGTATGACCATGAATTCCATC
This sequence comes from uncultured Oscillospiraceae bacterium, assembly GCA_934630555.1. Lineage (GTDB taxonomy): Bacteria > Bacillota > Clostridia > Oscillospirales > Oscillospiraceae > CAG-170. The sequence continues at coordinate 11,996 of CAKTXB010000030.1, read as the reverse complement.
GGTTCGTACTGGCAGGATATTGTGATCGGTCTGGTGCTGATTTTGTCGATTTCCATTGACGCGATCAAGGGCGGTTCTTTGAAGCGGAAGCTGTGAGAAGATCACAAAGAAAACAGCGCGCCCGTTCCGGGCGCGCTGTCTACGCTATGGGGGAGCGCTATGGACATATTGGAGCCGATGTTTTACCTGCATGAGCCGCAGACAGCAGATCTGCCACGAAAGGTGTATCTGGAGGCGACCACACGGTGCAATCTGCACTGCTCCATCTGCTTCCGGCATGGGTGGATCGGAGAAACAACAGGACATATGAGCGCGGCGTGCTTTACAGCAGTGTGCGCGCAGATCCTGCAGATACCAAGTGTGGAAGAGGTATTATTTGGCGGCATGGGGGAGCCGCTGGCACATCCTCAGATCGTGCAGATGGTGGCGGCACTGCAGCCGCTGCGGCGGTCGATGGTAACAAACGGTACGCTGTTGGACGATACGATGGCACGGCGACTGGTGGAAGCCGGACTTTCAGAGCTGTGGGTATCTATGGACGGATTTGAAGCAGCTGCTTACGAACGCATTCAGCTTGGCGGACGGTTTGCACAGATCGTGGAGAATTTGAAGCGCTTTAATCGAGCACGCGCCGGAAGAGCGACCCGCTTGGGTGTGACGTTCGTGATCACACCGGATAATTTGGAACAGCTGGGGAAACTGGACGCGTTTTGCGACAGGTTTGACGTGGATCTCATCAATATCAGTCATATGCTTCCCGGCAGCCCCATGAAGAAGGAAGCGCTTTGGGCGGTATACGACCAGGATATTCCTGTTGGACGGATGTATCGGCTGAGAGACCCTGTGCCCCAGGGCTTGCCGCACACGTGCCCGTTTATCAGCCGGGGCGCAGTGTTTGTCCGATGGGATGGCGACGTTGTACCTTGTATGCAGCTGCTGCATAAGTGCCATACATATTTATATGAACAAAAACGAACCATTCACCGCTTTGCCTATGGCAATGTGATGCAAACGACGTTGCTGGATTGCTGGAACAGGGCAGACTATACGGCGTTTCGACAGCGGGTGCGGACATTTTATTTTCCGTTCTGCACAGATTGCTGGGGTTGTGAGGACCGGGAAACGAACCTGAGTGATTGTTTTCTGGGTGACGCGCCAACGTGTGGAGCGTGTTTATGGTCAACGGGCAAGATATTTTGCCCATGAAGGAAAGAAACTGTGGCATATGGAACGATATGCGTGGCATGCTGCGGTGCTGCCGGGAAAAATGGAAGAATATGTACGGCGGCATGATGCGATTTGGCCGGAGATGCTGGAGATGTTCCGACAGGCCGGAATTCAAAACTATACGATCTGGCAAAGCGGAAACGAATTATTTGGATACTATGAATGCGATGACCTGAAAAAGGCATTGGCTGTGCAAAAAGATGCAGCTGTATCCGCGCGCTGGCGTGCTTATATGCAAGACGTGATCTGGATGCAGCATCATGCACAAAACGGGGCACAACCAGAAATGCAGCAGGTTTTCTACTTTACGCAGGAGCACGGCTGACTGGCTGTGACCGGCATGAAGCGTTAGACCGGCTGTTACAGAGTGCTGTGCCAAAAATGGGTACGTGGACAGACACACAGAAGAACGATGAAAGCGGCCTCCGGCGAAAAGCCGGAGGCCGTGTAGTTTATTCGTGCGGCATACTGGCCGTGTGCCAGCTTACACCTTTGCATACAGCCGCCAGAGGAACGTTACGATCTGCGCGCGTGTGCAGTCGTTGTGCGGGCCGAACAGACCGCCGCCGATACCATCGGTGACACCATTGTCGGCGGCCCACTTTACTGCGGGCGCGTAGTAGGCAGCTTCCGGAACATCGGTGAAAGGCGTTTTGCCGTCACCCGTGGCATGGACCGCACGGGCCAGGAATGTCACAGCGTGTGCCCGGGTGCAGATGCCGTTCGGGTCAAAGTGTGTTGCGTCAGTGCCGCGTGCAATGCCTTGCTCCGCTGCCCACGCGACGGCCTTGGCATAGTAGGCATTCTCCGGCACATCCACAAAGCCGCTCATGCTTGCAGGTTCGGGAGAGCCTGCTGCGCGCCACAGGAAGGTGACGATCTGCGCGCGGGTGCACGGGCTGTTCGGACTGAAGTGCGTTTTGTCCGTGCCGTTGGTGATGCCCTGCGTCACGGCCCACTGGACTGCGTCATAGTAGTAGGAGCTTGTGGGCACATCGACAAAGCCGAGCGCGTCGCCTTCACGTACAAAGTGGCCCGACACGCTTACGCTGCTCTTCGGCATGATGAAGGTGTACTCTGTGTCGCTTTCACGCGTCAGCCCGAGCGGATCGCCCGCTCCATCCCGAACCGTCAATCCGCCCAGTGTGTAGCCCCTATCGGGGGTGACACGGATGGTCACTGTGTCGCCGGGTTTTGCGTTTTTCGGCGTGAGCTCGAGTGTGCCGCCCGGTGTACGGTTCGGTGTGCTGATGGTCATTTTCTGCCCGTTCCGCACCGGGTTGATCGTCAGTACGGCGTAGGCATCAGGGTGCACCTCGTAATTCTCTGCGCCGGAGAAGGACACGGTATTCGCATTGCTCCAGAAAATGCGGTAGCTGCCTGCTGCAAAGGGCGCGGTGACGACCGTATCGCTGTCCTGCTCATAAATGACAAAGGTCAGCGTGTCCAAAGGCGTCAGCATATCGTCGCCTACAAGGCCGCTGTAGACCAGTTCAAAGTCGGGGAGCGGCGCATTCTGCGTGATCGTTACATCCTTCGGCGTGACTGTGACCGGCTTCTGTTTAATGGCCACAGGGAAGGACTGCTCGGCTGAATCCTCGTGGTCCTCGTCGCCGATGACCTGATACCAGATGGTGTACGTGCCTGCATTTGCTGCCGCAGGAAGCTGCGTACTGTATGTGCCGTTTGCCAGCTTATACAGCATCTCGCCGCCGATGGCCGCACCGGCGCTGATGAGCGTATGCTCGTTGCCGTCATAGACCAGATCAGCCGCGCCGGTCGGCGGGGTGACGGTGGGAGCTGCTTTCAGCGTGATGGCGACTGTGATGGCGTCCGCCTGCGTGTATGTGGCGTATTCCGGAATGCCGTCACCATTCAAATCAGCAGCATCTGCCGTGATGGTGACCTTGACTGTGCCGACGCTGTCCTTTGAGGTCAGCGTGCAGCCATTCAGTTCGGCGTATTCATCGCCTGCGCTGATCGCAAAGTGGACAGTGCCCTGCGCGCTGCTGATCAGTCGGCTCAGATCCAGCGTTTTGCCGCCGCGGGGGAGCTGCGCCGTCTGGGTAATGACAGGAGTCTGTTCCGCTGCGGTGATGTTGCCGGTCACGGACGGTGGGGTGAGCGTGTAGCTGCCAGCTTGTGCGCCAGTCAGCGTGAAGTTTGCATTCAGCGCAACACACCAGCTGCCGACATATTGGCTGGCAAAGGTACCGCTGACCGAGCTTTCTGCCACACGGACGTCATCGCCGCTCACAATGCCGTTCAGCGCGCCGGGAAGGACAGTGGCCGCAGTGGCGCCGTCATAGGCCTTCGCACGCACGCTGGCGTTCGGGAGCGTCAGCGCCCTCTGGGTAATGGTGAAGGGTGCGTAGACTGTACCGAAACGGTAGTTGCCTTTGCCGGTATCCTTGACGGTCACAGCAGCATCACCGGCGTTGCGGTTGTTGGTATAGACAATGCTGTATTCGCTCCGGGCAAGGTCTGCCGAACCGTTCTTGACGGTAACAGCAGGTGTTTTTTCATTGCCGTCATACACAAAACGGTCCTCTGCAAGGCTGACATTCAAAGAGGCGATGCTCTGCCGCTCAACGGTGAAGCCTTTTGTGCCGGTGTAGATCGTATCCTCCGTTTCACACGTTACCGTGACGGTATAGCTGCCAGCCTCAGTGGGTTTGTCGGCGGTGGGGCCGTAGGTGTCGCCGTTGGTTGTGGTGCCCGTGTAACGGACAGTTGTTTTCGTGGTGCCGACTGGCGTGGTGTAGGACGGGTCAGCAGCTGCGCTGCCAAATGTCCAGCCAGTTTGCTCAAAGCCTGGCAGTGTCTGCGTGTTCTTGGCCGACACCGTGACGGTGAGCTCCTCGTTCTGCACGGCGTAGTGGTTGGTATCTCCGGTGTAGCTGGCGAGGAAGGCTTGCGCACCAGTCGCCTGCATTACGACATCGCCATCCTGCCAGCCTCGCCCAGAGATACGGTGGAGAGCTTGTTGCCCTGCCAGCCGGTCAGGCCGGAGGGGAGCGCGGGTGCGATCTGGGAAATGACCACGGTCGTGTTGACCTGACTGGAAGACAGACTGTAGTTGTTTGCCGCATCGCCCATCAACGTTACGGTAACGGTAACGTCCTTCGTGCCTGCGTCCGCGCTGCCTATTGTGCCGCTTGCAATGTAGTCTGTGCCGGCCGTCAGCGTTACGCCGTCCGCAAAGGTCACGCCGGTGATGGTCACGGCTGTATTGTTTGGCGTGTAGTCACGGTTTTGGGCAGCTGCGCCTTCGATGCGGATGGGCTTCGCGGTGATTTTTGCCGCGGCTGCAGCTGTGTAAGTATGTTCGGACAGTTCATACCGATTCGTAAACTCGTCAGCGAGCGTTACCGTGATGGTTACGTTGACGTTCGCATCGTCTGCATTCGCGTCGGGGAAAGCAGCGACCGTGCTGTAGCCCACGGTGTGGGCAGCATTTTGCGCGTCGGCAAATGTGACCTCCGTCACGGTGGCAGCGCTGCTGCCGTCGTAGACCTTGTCGCTGACAGTCGCGCCGGTGATGTGGAGGACGATTTTGTTGACCGTCAGGGTGTACTGCGCCGAGCCTGCTTTGTAGTTCCGCGTTGCGGAAGATGCAGCGGTGATCGTAGTCGTGCCTGCACCGTTTATGCTGGCAATACCGGTCGCCGCGTCCACCGCTGCAACGGCCTCGTCGCTGCTGGAATACATGATCGTGAGGCCATTGGGGTTGGCGAGCGCATTTTCAAAGCTCTGACCGAATGTGATGGTCATGGTGTCCTGCTCAAAGCGCAGATCTGGCTCTGCCTGCGCAATGGTGAAGGTCCATGCCGCCCCATTCTGGATGGAGCCGCCCGCGTAGCCAACGCCTGCTGTTACTTCGATGGATACCTCGTAGCTGCCGGCGTCGGTGGGAGCGGCTGTGCTTTTGGCGTAGTTTGTGCCGTCTGTGCCGGTGTAGTACACCGTGACCGTACCGACAGCACTGGCGATGGCGCTCTGCGGCTGCACTTCCACAACCTTGGGATCTCCGTTGTACGTCAGGTCGCTTGGCCGGGTAACTTCAAAGTCGCTGGCAGCCAGCGTGCGCGGTGTAATGGAGAACTCCTTGGTGGCAGTCACGCCACCCACGGTGACGCTGGCGCGGTAGTCGCCCACATTGACAGGCGCGCCGGAGATGGCGGCAAAGCTGTTTTCACCGACCTTCTGTTCATAGGAGATCGGATAGCCTGTGGCCACAAGGTGCCATTGATCGGGCACCAGACTGGCCCCGTCGTAGGAGCTGCTGGTGTACTCCGCATTGTCTGCACGCAGTGTCAGCGTGCCGCCGGTTTGGCCGCAGCCGAGCGTGCAGTATTCCTGCAGGACATTGCTTTGCGCTCCGGCCCGGACGCCCCAATGGTGGTCGTGCATCCCAAGGATCGCGGCTTTGCCGTCCTCCGACACGGTCATATTGTAGAACCGTGTATCGTCGGGCGTGAAATTACCGTCCTGGATCCAGGCACCTGCCGCTGTGGCGATGGTCACGGGAGCAGCGTCGCTGGGCGCTGCCGCGGTCGTCACGCCCATGCCGGCAGTACCCGCCAGTGCATCGGCAACTGTGATGACTTTGTTCTCGGTCAGATAGACATTGCTGTCACGTTCCGTGCCGGTTTTATCCTTGTTGCCGGTGATGGTCACATTGCCGGACACGGTCATGGCGCCTTGGGCACGCACATACACGCCGCCGGAGCCTGTGCCATTGGCATCGCTGTTGATGGTAACGGTATTACCGGTGATCTTGGCGTTGTCACGCATGATGAACGTGCCGTACTCTACGTACACACCGCCCGCGCCTGCAGGAACGGCGATGCTGCTGCCTTTCCTGACGGTAGCGGAGTTGTTACTGATCACAGCATTGCCGCTCATCTCAAATGTGCCGCTGTCTACGTATACGCCGCCGCTGCCATTGATTCGTGTGTTGTAGTTCTGCGTGATCAAACCACCGGACATCTTGAATTGACCAGAGCCCACATATACGCCGCCGCCGTTTTCATCACTGCTTCCATTACCGGTGATCGTGCCGCCGTACATATTGAAAAATGTGGACTGCATCCCGCTCTTCATATATACGCCAACTTTGCTGCCGGTGATCGTACCGCCGTACATATTAAAGATACTGTTGGACTGGGCCACATACACGCCGTATCTGTCGGCGGTGAGGGTACCGCCGTACATATTGAATGTTGCAAACGTGTTGTTGGATGCCTTGCCGCCTTCCAGGTATACACATGCCCCATCGCCAGTGGGCGCGCTGATTTTGCCGCTGCCATGTGGATCGCACAGGGTGATGCTTATATTATCCCTTATGGTGATCGCGTTAGTATAGGTTGTTGAAAATACGTTAAAACCGTTCAGGCACAGGGTCAAGCTGTGCTTTGGGATCCACTGCTCAGTCAAAGTGACATGGTCGGTCAGGTAGTAATAGCCCTCGGGCATTTCGCTGGTGAGCTCGGAAACGCCTATCCAGGTCACACTGGGGTGTTCGTAGGTGCCGTCCGCTTTCCTGTGGGTGCAGGTCTCACCGCAGATGGGGTGCCTGTGCGGATGGCCGTAGTACAGATACAAGCTGTCGTTGTCGCGCTGGACACTGTAGGTCTGGCAGCTGTGATCCCCATTGGGGAAGAACATTTTCGTGTCCGCGTCGCGCAGCGTAACACCCGAAGCTGCCGCAGCAAAGGCAACAGGGGCGCTGCCTTCCGCAGGCCACTGTTCCGGTGTTATGCCGATGGTCGGCACAGAACTGTCGATGAGCGAGCCGGTGATCTGGATGACCTTGCCGGTGGGCAGATAGACGTCGCTCGAATCGTTGTTCATGACCATGGCGGCGCTGGAAATTTGCATGGTGCCGCCAACGTACACGCCGTCACCGCTGCCGCCGGCCTGATTGTTGCGAACACTGGGCGTGCTGTTGGTGCTGCCGCCCATGGTGAAGGTGCCGCTGGTGTTTATATACACACCGCCGCCGTCGCCGGCGGTGGCTTCATTGTCGCTGATCGTGGCATTGCCGCCCATGGTGAAGGTACCGCTGGTGTCTACATACACACCGCCGCCGTTGCCGCCGATGCCGGCGGTGGCTTCATTGTCGGCGATCTTGGCATTGCCGTCCATGGTGAACGTGCCGCCGTTGCTCACGTACACACCGCCGCCGTTTCCCTCGATGGTTTTATTATTGCTGATTTGTGCGTTGCCGCGCATGGTGAATTTGGCACGGTTGGCCACATATACGCCGCTGCCGTTCACATCTTCGGTGGTGTTGCCGCTGATGACGGCGTCGCCGCACATGGTAAAGGTGCTGAAGTGGGTTTCAGAGCTGGTGTCATTGCCCACATACACGCCTGCGCCGCCCCGGAGCGACCCGTAGTTGCCGAGGATCGCACCGCCATACATGGCAAAGGTGCCATCCTGCATAAATACGCCGCCGCTGTCAATCATGTTGCGGTTGCCGCAGAGCGTGCCGCCGTACATGATGAATTTGCTGCTGGCGGAATACAGACTTACAGCAGAGCCCCACATATTTTCACTGATGATGCCGCCCTCCACAAGAATGCTGTTTGCTTCGCTCTCTGTGCTCGGTGTCCACGGGCCATTTGCAGCTTCTTTGAAATAGTGCTTGCTCTGGCTGCCGTTGCAGTCAGTCAGTGTGAAGGAAACTCCCGTTTCGAGGGAAATCGTTGGGGCGTCACGCTCGGTCTGTGTAATGCTGTGACCGTTGAGGTCGAGCACAGTGCCGTCTGCGGGGGTCCACGCCCCGTTGAGCGTCACGTCCGCAGCCAGATACCAGTGCTCCGCGGTGTCGGGCAGGCTGTCCGTCGCCGTCCACCGCTTGAAGGTCACTTTGTCCGTGCAGTCAGTGTGCTCCGGGTCACTGCAGGCGTCGCTGCCGCAAAGGTAGTGCTCATGCGCCGCGGGCGGGTTCAGCACGATGGCGTTGAGAACTTCGTCGAGGACCAGCTTGTATTCCGCGTCCACTTCGGAGGTGAACTTCGCTTTGTCGTCTGGTGTTATCGCGTAGCTTTCACCGTATGCGATCGTCACAGGGCCGTCTGTGGGCAGATCTTTCGGCGTGACGCCGATGCGCGCGCCCTCGCCCAGCGCTGCGGTAAGGGTGATGGTCTTTAGACTCTCCAGGTGGACATTATTTGCAGTTCTGGCCGTGTTGCCCTGAATGAACGGCGCTCCGGACAGGCAGAAGGTACCACTGTAAAAATCCACGCCGCCTGCTGCAACATCGGCTGTATTGCCGGTGATGCTGCCGCCGGTCATCGTAAATTCAGAATATGCAGACACACCGCCGCCGCTGTAGGTGGCCTTGTTATGGCTGATGGTGCCGCCGGTCATCGTAAATTTACCATAGGCAGTGCTCACACCGGCGCCGTTATTGGCCTTGTTATGGCTGATGGTGCCGCCGGTCATAAGGAAGGTGCCGTCGCCGACGTCCACACCGCCGCCGCCGCCAACGGCCTCGTTGGCATCAGCTTCTGTGCTGCCGCCAATGATGCCGTTGTTCATGGTGAACGTGCCGCCAAACACATATACGCCGCCGCCGTTGCCGGTGCACGTATTGCCGCTGATGGTGCCGCCGTCCATGGTGAACGTGCCGTCTGTCATATAAACGCCGCCGCCATCGCCTTGGTCGGAGCCGTTATACGGAAAGACGACTGCGTTGTTGCAGATGCGGCCGCCGTGCATGACAAAGCTGCCGCCTGTTATGTATACGCCGCCGCCGCTGTGTAAGGTGGAACCGGCTGCGGCTTTGTTGCCGCTGATCTCGCCGCCGTACATATCAAAACGGCCATCCAACAGACACACACCGCGCTGTGTGCCAAGATTGGAGTATGTCTGATCGGAAGCGGTAAGCGTGCCGCTGTACAGCGCGAAGCTGCCGCCACTCACACCCACACAGGATTCATTCCGCATTGTGTGCAGAATTTTGCCGCGCTGCGCAGTGCTGCAGTCGCAGAGATTGAGCGCCGCACCGCTTTGAAGCTCAAAAAAATGCCCGCTCTTTCCAGTAAGTGTTGGCTCAATGCTGTAACCGTTCAGGCAGAGGTTGACATTCCCCTTGATAAGGATCGCACTATTCGGAATAAGGTCCCCACCCAGATAGTAGCTGCCTGCCGGAAGAACATAAGGAGCGTTTTGAGCAGGACTGTTGAGGCTTGCCTTGGTGCCGCCATAATACAATCCGCCGCCCGTCACAGTCAATTCAAGCGCGCCCTCAAACGCGTCTGCCGTTTTAGCCTCCTCCGGGCAGATGGTACACCCAGCCCCGTGCGGGCAAAGTGCGTGGCTGGTGTGTTCCGCCGCCAATGCGCCTGTGGTCAGCAGGAACAGAGTCAGGACCAGTGCTGCCAGAATGCCCCATGGTTTTCTCTTCATCGCGTCGTACCTCCTGAGCATTTTCGTGCGTGCCCCGCGGGGCGGGCGGCGCGCTCCTCCGTATACGGAGGACAAAGGGAGCATGCTCCCTTTGACACCGCCCTGGCAAAACAGATCCCTGTTCCTGCCAGCACAATATATCGTTATTATACATTATTATAGAATGAAATGGAAGAAAATTTTCAAAAAATTCCAATGAAAACAAAAAGCAGACAGAGCCCGTAAGGACCTGCCTGTTCTGGCCGAAGCGCAGTGGCGTCATGCATACAGATCGCGAAACGCCAAATCGAAGTCCGGCGAAGTGGGGCTGCTTTGGAAAGGAGAAACAAGTGCGCGGGCGGACGACGCACATTTGAAAGCGGCAGCTTTACCACGCTGCCCGGCCTGCCCGGTTTCACGACCGCAGACACGCGTTTTCGACGCTGGCGATCCAAAGCGGCATTGACCCGAAAACAGTCGCGGAAATTCTCGGCCACGCCTCGGCGGAATTCTCGCTGGACGTTTACACCTATGTGACAGCAGGCATAAAAAAGAAGCCGTACAGAAGATCGGCGGCTTCATGGCAAGCGCCGGATAACGGCAAAAAAAGAACAGAAAAACACGCGCCGCCCGCCGGAAAGCTCCGGCAGGCGGCGAAATTGATTGCCCGACGCACGTTTCAGTTCATCTCACGGCACAGCGCGCGCAGGCGCGTCTCTCCGGCGTGCACCTTGTGCAGGCACGGCGCATCCAGCAGCGTCTGCTGCCGCGCCGGGAGCAGCGTTCCGTTCGTCGTGAGCACCACACGGAAGCCCAGCCTTCCGGCGCACGCCAGAATTTCCTCCAACTGCGGGTGCACCAGCGGCTCGCCCATCACATGCAGATACAGATAGTCCGTATGCGGTCGGAGCTTTGCCGCCAGCAGCGAAAACTCCTCCGGCCGCATCGTCCGCGCCGGACGCTGTGTACCGGGACAGAACGCGCAGCTTCGGTTGCAGACGTTAGTAATTTCGAGATAGATCCTGGAAAGCATGTCGTTCCTCCTGCATTTGTGTATTCAGAGTATCACATAGCACGTTCGGAAGCAAGCTGTCCGCACTTTCCAACGCTGCGGCAGTGGAAAAGCGCCGCAGCCTGTTTCTGCAGACGTGGCTGCCGCCCGCCGTCGTGCAGGTACTGCGGGAATACCGCGAAAGCGTCCACTCCCGCTGGATGTTCCCGTCGCCGGTGCTGGAGGATCTGCCGCGCAACCCCGGCTCGGTCTACGACCGATTGCAGCTGATCTTGGAGCACGCAAGCTGCAAACAGGTGCGTTTTCATGACCTCAGACACACATTTGCAACGTTGGCGCTGCAAAACGGGATGGCTGCGATTGTGTTTTGCGGGCAGGTTTGCTATAATGAAGCAAACTGAGAATTGTGTAGTGCGGCGGCATGGGAAAGGCCGGGAGGTGGCTCAGATGGAGTATATCCGTATTACAAAGGACAACATTGAGAACGAGCATATCTGCTGCGCGATGTCCGGTAAGCAAAGCGTCATGAAAAAGGAATGGCTCAAGCAGCGTTTTGAAGAAGGCTTGGTTTTCTACCGTAGCGTGGAACGCGGCAAGTGCTTCATTGAGTATATCCCGGCAGAAAACGCATGGATCCCGATTCAGGCGGACGGATTTTTCTATATTGACTGTCTGTGGGTTTCCGGCTCTCTGAAAGGACACGGCTACTCCAATGAGCTGCTGCAAGCGTGCGTGCAGGACGCGAAGAAACAAGGACGAAAAGGGCTGTGTATTTTGTCCTCCGAGGGACGAAAGCGGGAGTTCCTCTCTGACCCGAAATTCTTGGCACATAAAGGGTTTACGGTTGCGGACACATCGACGTGCGGGATCGATCTGATGTATCTTCCAGTGGTGTCGGATGCACAGCCGCCAAGATTCAAGGAATGTGCCAAGTATCCTGCGGTAGCAGAGCGCGGCTTTGTCCTCTATTATACAGACCAGTGCCCGTTTACGTACTACTGGGTGCCGCGCGTGGAAGAAGCTGCAAGAGCACATAGCATTCCGCTGAAAGTCATTCATATCACGAACAAGGAGCAGGCGCAAAATGCGCCTACACCGTTCACGACCTATGCGCTGTTCAAGGATGGGAAATTTCTGACGCAGAGCATTCAGTCTGACAAAAAGTTCCTGAAGCTTGCGGGAATACAGATTTGACCCGTGCTTTAGTGCAAATCCTGCGCCGCAATAATCAAAGAATAACTTTTTGAAAAAATCGAATAATTTACATAGAAAACCCACTGAAATCTTGCAATTTCAGCGGGTTTTCTGGTCCGAGTGACTGGTTGAGTATTCCGCGCGAGATTGCGCACCTCAACCG
>CAKTXB010000029.1 GCA_934630555.1 uncultured Oscillospiraceae bacterium | reverse complement strand
CCCGGATTCGTACATTTCGTGCCATTTGTGTGCAGGCGGCAAAAAAAGCTGATATTCTATATCTGGTATATTTAGACTCAGCAGGATAACTGCCTGCTGTGGCAAGACCCATGGGTCTTGTGTTTCTCCTTTGGAGAAACACATTGCCTTTTGTCGAACCGGAAAACAGCAAAGGGAGAGATCGCACTATGAAAAAACGGATGGTCAGTCTGCTGCTGGTTTGCTGCCTGCTGCTGGCGCTGCTGCCAACAGCGGTGTCGGCGGGAATGTTTGAAACGCCCAAGGTGCTGGAGGTCGGCGGCACGAGCGTCATCGGCGGCGGCTACTGGAAAACCACGGCGGATGGCAAGCTGACAACGGAGGGCGCGTCGGCAAGCGACTATAACGTTGCTTACACGGCAGGCACGAAAAACCTGACGCTGAACGGCGCTACGATCAAGGGCTATAGCTGGTCGCGCTACGGTGTGGTCGGGTTCATCAATCAGGCGGGCATCTGGGCTGGTATCCATACGGACGGCACGATCAACCTCATCCTGATCGGCGAGAATACCGTTGACCTCACCGGCCTGGGCGAGCTCAATGCGGACTGCGCCGGTATTGCGGTCGGGAACGAGTATCAGGACATCACGTTCAACGGTGACGGCGATCTGGTGGTCCGAAGCGGTGAATCCGTCGGTCACAGTTTTGGCCTGCTTTCGTATGGCGCGGTCACAATGAGCGGCAAAGGCACAGTCGAGCTGCTCGGCGGCAAGTGCGGCTATAACAAGACCAGCGCCGGTATCTATAATATGGGCTCGATGGAGGACAACCATCCCGACATCGCTCCGCGCACGGGCACGCTCATCGCGGGCACGGACTTTGGCGGCGCGTCGAGCTTTGGCGTGTACGGCAAAATGCTGCTCTCGGAGTGGAACTACAACGTGAAGGGTGTGGAATTTGAAGGCAACTTCACCGCCTACTGCGGCAAGGCGGACCTTGCCGTGGCGTTGAGCCTGCCGCCGCTGTATTCTCCCGCGGGCAATTCCGCGCTGATGGGCAGCGAGGACCGTACGGGCAAGGGCTATACCGCGTATGACGCCATCGACAACGGTCTGTATACCTACGTCACGGTGAAGCACGACCTGGAAACGGGCGCGAGCATTGACGCAAGCAGCTTTGGCGAGCTGTCCATAACGCCCTATACCATCACGGTCACGGCGGCGAGCATCCTTGGCGATAATCCCGGCAATCAGGAGATCGAGTACGCGCTCGGCTCGGAAAACACCACTCTGCCGTCCATCGGCTGGCAGAAAGAGACCCTGTTCACGGGCCTGACGCCGCGTAAAACCTATGTAGTCTATGCGCGTACCGCCGCTACGACGGAGTATGCCGCAGGTCCGGCAAAAGCTGTCGTGATCTCTACGCCCGTTGACGCAGTCACAGCTGACAACGACGTTTCGGTATATACCGGCTTGAGCGTGGACGGCATTGCCATCGACAAGAGCGAGGATCTTGCATACAAAGCGGTCGGCGATGACGCGGGCTGGATGAGCTATGATTCGGCCAGCCGCACGCTGACGCTCGGCGGCACGGTCACGATCACGCACGGCTGTCAGACACCTAAATACGGCGAAGCGGTCGGCATTTTCTCCAACGCGGAGCTGCACATCGTGCTGGCGGATGGCGCGGTGGTCAACATCAATATGAAAAACTACGCGCGTGACCGCGATCTGGTCCTCAATTCGGAAACCAGCACGCCGCTCACCGGCAGGTGCTACGGCATTTTGAATTACGGCGACCTGACCATTGACGCGGCGGAGGGCTGCACGACCACGCCGCAGCTCAACATCAACGTCCTCGGCGCGGCGAGCGCGTTCGGCATCTATGCCAAAGAGGTGCGCGACGCGTCCAGCGCGGTGCTGGAAGAAGGCGATGTGACCATCGGCGCGGTGGATACGAACATCACCGTGCGCGGTATCACAGGCCCTGTGACCATCAATCCGAGGTTGCTCACCCAGCAGGCAAACGGCTACCCCAACGTGACGGGCATTTCCGCAGGCGATGACATCACCCTCAATGGCATTACCGGCGTGGATGCGGGCAGCAGCACGCAGTACCATGTGCAGACCGTCGGCGGCTACAACGGGCATCTGTTCACCGCCGGTGCGACCGGCTATGGCATTGTCCAGATGAACGGCGGCTATGTGTACGTCGAAACGAACGCCCGCAACGGCAACTACCGCGTTTCCTACAACGCCATCAAGTGGGCGCTTGGTTACATCTGCACGGACAGCGAAGGAAACCGCGTGGAAATGAAAGATGCCTACTGGGTCAATGGCAGCGCAACATTCGACCCCAACGGCGAGCCGGTGCTGAAGGGTACGCTCAAGATCACGGGCCAGCTGGAAAAGGACTACAAGCTGACTGCAACGCTTGAGAATAGCAATGTTGCGGATGTAAGAAGTGTGAACTATCGATGGTATCGCTCTCGGTATGGCACGGAGACTGCTATCAAGGATGCAGTTTATGCAAAGTACACTTTGACAGCATCGGATGTCGGTTATCAGATCTACTGTGTCGCGACCTGTGTCGGCTATGCGGGCAGTCTGGTGAGTGAAAAAACAGACAAGATAAGCGCGGGTCCTGACGTTCCGGAGGTTTATATCGCCGGTGTGAAGCTCGACAAACTAAAAGCAGACGATGTGCTGAAAGACAGCGGAGTTTCCTATACAGGCAAGATTTCCTATGACGCGGCAACCAATGTTTTGACGCTGGATCACGTGACCTTGACGGAAACAGGTGACAAAGATGCGATCATTTCCGCAAGTGGCAGTAAAAACGGTATTTCCATTAAGCTGGTCGGAGAGAACACCCTGAGCACAACGGTCAGCGGAAAGATGGCGATTTATTGCAGCACAGTCGCCTTCTTTGGCGATGGTACGCTGAATGCACACGCGGATTATCCGAGCATTGCTACCATCAGAGCGACCAGCCAGATGGATGTTGGAGGGAATTGCAGCATCAACGTCACCTGCAAAAACAGTCTGAACTCCAAAGGACGTTCAAAGACAGAGCCAGGCGCGCTGAACGCCAGCGATCTGAATGTTTCTGGCAACAGCAAGATTTATGCCAAGGTCGATGACGCGAACGGTGAGGAAAATGCGAAATGCTCTGCCATTGACGTACCCTATATTGCAACGATCAAAGACAACGCGCAGGTCGTTGCGATCGGCAGCCATCATGAGGCGCTCGTTGCCGGTTATCTGCACATTGAAGGCGGCAGCGTCAGAGCAGAAAGCATAGGCTGCGGATATAAGTATACTGCATCAACCAGTTCGGGTAAGCAGTGGAGAGAAGATACAACGCAATATCCCGCTTTGAGATTGTCTACTCTGAATATAGCGTCGTATGGCATCAAAAATGGCGGTTCCAAGCTCTCTGTAAGCAACGGCAAATTGGAGCTTGTGTCTACACTTGGATATGGTATCCGGCATGAGGATACCGAACTCGCTCTCGGCAGTGATACGAAAGAGCCGGACAACATTACAATCAATGGCGGTACGGTTATTATAAAAATGGGTGCGGAGAAAACAATTCCTGTCACAATGGATGACACGGATGGCGTGATTATTGCTGACGACTGCACCGTTTACGCGGGTGCGGACACGGATGGCGCGAACGCGACGCTTTCAACGAAGGACGCGTTCTTAACGAAGGGCAACCGTTATGTACGCCTGATCGGCGGTTCTGTCGTGGACGTTGGTACGGAGGTCACGCAGGACGAAACAAAGACGACGATCACGGCAGATGTTGCCGCCGGGCCGAACGCGGAAAAGGAAGCGTCGGTGTTGATCGTCCGCTTTAACGCCGCGGGCAGACTGGCGGAACTGAAGTATCAGAAGGGCACGCTGTCCGGCAAGCAGCTGACCATTAAAGCCACGTTTGCAAACACCCAGCCGGGCGATACCTACAAGGTCTACGTTCTTGACGGCACGCGCTATGTTCCCATGCGAAACGCGACGCTTGTGAATCTCCAAAAAACATAATGCACACGCAAAAAAGAGCATTGCCCGCCGGGGCAATGCTCTTTTTATGTTGTCACGACGCCAGCAGCGTTTTGAGCCTTTGCAGATTTGCTTCTGAAAGCGGTGTGAGCGGCAGGCGGGGGAGGCCCACGTCAAAGCCTTCCAGATTCAGCGCCTGCTTGATGGGGATGGGGTTCACCTCACAGAACAGCGCGTCAATGAGCGGCATGAGCGCCACCTGCATCCGGCCGGCGGTTTCGTAGTCGCCCGCGCGGCAGGCGCGGATCATTTCCAGCGTCTGCTTGGGCCGGATGTTTGAGAGCACGGAGATGAGCCCTTTCGCGCCAATGGACATCATGGGCACGGCCTCATCATCATTGCCGGACCAGACGGGCAGCTGGTCGCCGCACGCGTCCAGAATACGCGCGGTCTTGCACACACTGGAGGAGGCTTCCTTGACACCGCCAATGTTCGGGTGCTCTGAGAGCACGCGGTATGTATCCACGCTGATGTCCATGCCCGTGCGGCTGGGCACGTTGTACACGATGACAGGCACGCTCACGGCGTCTGCCACGCGCGTGTAGTGCGCAATGAGGCCGGACTGTGTACACTTGTTGTAATACGGCGTGACCAGCAAAAGCGCGTCTGCGCCGATGGAGGCCGCCACGCGGCTTGTTTCCAGACAGTGCGCGGTGGAGTTGCTGCCCGTGCCTGCAATGACCTTGCAGCGGCCCGCCACATAGCGGATGCAGTGGGCAATGACGCCCAGCTGCTCCTGCGGCGTCATGGTGGCCGCTTCGCCGGTCGTGCCGCAGACGACAATGGCGTCCACGCCCGCGGAGAGCTGAAAGTCCAGAAGCTGTTCGAGTTTTTCGTAATCGACGGTACTGCTTTGGAAGGGCGTGACCAGCGCGGTCGCAACGCCTTCAAAAACAGGCTGCTTCATGCAAAGACCCCTTTACGAATTATTTTGCTGTGATATATCCTTCCGCGCAAAGCAGCTCTGCCAGCAGCACCGCGCCGCCTGCCGCTCCGCGCAGGGTGTTGTGAGAAAGACACACGAACTTGTAGTCATACTGCGTATCCTCGCGCAGACGGCCGATGGACACGGCCATGCCGCCTTCCAGCATCCGGTCGAGTTTCGTCTGCGGACGGTCGGCTTCTTCAAAGTAGTGCAGGAAGTGCTCCGGTGCGGAGGGGAGCTTCAGCTCCTGCGCACGGCCCTTGTAGTTGGCCCAGATGGACTTGATCTCGTCGATGGAGGGCTTTTCACCCTTGAACTTCATGAAGCACGCTGCCATATGGCCGTCGGAGCACGGCACGCGCAGGCACTGCGCGGTGATAGCCGGCTCTGTCGCGTTCACAATGCGGTCGCCTTCGATGTGGCCCCAGAGCTTCAGCGGCTCCTGCTCGGACTTTTCTTCCTCACCGCCGATGTAGGGGATGACGTTGTCGATCATCTCCGGCCACGTTTCAAACGTTTTGCCAGCGCCGGAAATGGCCTGATAAGTGCACACCAGCGCCCGGTCCAGGCCGAATTTCATAAGCGGATGCAACGCCGGCACATAGCTTTGCAGGCTGCAGTTGGACTTGACGGCAATAAAGCCGCGTTTTGTGCCAAGGCGCCTGCGCTGGGCATCAATAATGCGGATGTGGTCTGCATTGATCTCCGGCACGACCATGGGCACATCCGGCGTACCGCGGTGCGCAGAGTTGTTGGACACCACCGGACACTCGAGCTTGGCATAGCGTTCTTCCAGCGCTTTAATTTCATCTTTTTTCATATTGACGGCACAGAACACAAAGTCGACCGCCGCCGCGATTTTTTCCGCGTCTGTCTCCGCATCCAGAACGACCATATCCGCCACGGACTTCGGCATGGCGTCTGTCATGTGCCAGCGCGTGCCGATGGCCTCGCGATATGTCTTGCCCGCGCTGTGTCCGCTGGCCGCAAGTGCGGCAATTTCAAACCACGGATGCTCTGCGCACAGCAGCACGAACCGCTGGCCGACCATCCCTGTTGCACCGATGATACCAACTTTGTACTTCTTCATTTCAAAATCGCTCCGTTTCGTTCTGACATCACGCAAAAGTTACGGTTGAATGTAACTTTGGAATGTACTATAATATTAAAACTGTGTTTGAACGGCGAATATGTTCTTGAGAAACGGACATATGTCTTTCAAACCGCGACCACATCATAGCACACCCAGCCCCGGCTGTCAATGCACCGCCGCGGGATTTTTACAAGAAGCGAGGAGAAGCCCTTGAAAACGCATGATTTTTACTATGAGCTGCCGCCCGAGCTGATCGCGCAGACGCCGCTGGAGCGCCGGGACGCCTCGCGCCTCATGACGCTGGACCGCACGACCGGCGCGGTGGGCCACCGGCATTTTTATGAGATCGCGGACCTGCTGCGGCCGGGCGACTGTTTGGTGCTCAACAATTCCCGCGTGCTTCCCGCGCGCCTGCTCGGCTGCCGTGTGCCCACCGGCGGCGCGGTGGAGGTGCTGCTGCTCAGGGACGAGGGGAAGGGCGTTTGGGAATGCCTGACCAAGCCGGGGCGCAAAACACACACCGGCACGCAGCTGTCATTTGGAAATGGCGAACTGACAGCCACAGTCGTGGGGGAACGCGACGACGGCAACAAGCTCGTGCAGTTCCACTATACGGGCATCTTTCTGGAGGTGCTCGAGCGTCTTGGTAAAATGCCGCTGCCGCCCTATATCAAGGAAGAATTGCAGGACAATGAACGCTATCAAACAGTCTATTCCAAAATCAACGGTTCTGCTGCCGCGCCGACGGCCGGCCTGCACTTTACGCCGGAGCTGCTGCAAAAAATTCAGGACAAGGGCGTGAAGCTGGCCTATGTCACGCTGCACGTGGGTCTTGGTACGTTCCGCCCCGTAAAGGCTGACGAGGTCACAGAGCATCACATGCACAGCGAGTTCTGCATGATCTCCCGCGAAACCGCCGACTGTATCAATCAGACAAAGGATGCAGGCGGGCGCGTCGTATGCGTGGGCACAACGTCCTGCCGCACGCTGGAATCCCTGGCCGACGAGCACGGGCGCTTGCATGAATGCTCTGCATGGACAGACATTTTCATTTATCCCGGTTACAGGTTTAAAGCGATGGATGCGCTCATTACAAACTTCCACCTGCCGGAGAGCACGCTCGTCATGCTTGTGTCTGCTTTTGCAGGCCGGGAGCACATTTTGAACGCCTACAACATTGCCGTGCAGGAGCGCTACCGATTTTTCTCGTTTGGCGACGCCATGCTGATCGCCGACGGGCTGCCCGCCGCAGACGACCCGTCCTGACGCATTGCGGCATCGGAAACAGCCACGGCCAAAAACTGGTCGTGGCTTATTCTATGCGCCGCAAATTGGAAAATGCCAATGCGGCCGCACACCGGCACAGAAATTGCCCCTTGTGCATCGGAGCAGGATTGTATAAAATAAAGATACATGATTTACGCGCTCAGCAAACGACAGAGCAGAAATTTTAAGGAGGATACAATGATGCAGAACTATTCTGGTGAAGTTGGCCTGCAATACCATGTGCAGCTGCGCAAGGGCGATATTGGCCGCTATGTCATTCTGCCCGGCGACCCCAAACGCAGCGCCAAAATTGCGGCATATTTTGATGATGCCAGGCTTGTGGCGGACAACCGCGAGTTTGTTACGTACACCGGCACGCTGGACGGCGTGAAGGTCAGCGTCCTGTCCACCGGCATTGGCGGCCCGTCCGCGGCTATCGCTATGGAGGAAGCCGTAAACTGCGGCGCAGACACGTTCCTGCGTGTTGGCACGTGCGGCGGCATCCAGACGGATGTTTTGGGCGGCGATCTCGTCATCGCGACCGGCGCAGTACGCATGGAGGGCACTTCCAAAGAGTATGCGCCGGAGGAATACCCGGCTGTTGCAGATTTTGACGTGGCGCTGGCACTGCGCACAGCGGCGCAAAAGCTGGGCTATCGCCATCATATGGGCGTGGTGCAGTGCAAGGACTCGTTTTACGGACAGCACGACCCGCAGCTCATGCCGGTCGGTCAGCAGCTCAAGGACAAATGGGAAGCGTGGAAAAAACTCGGCTGTAAGGCATCGGAAATGGAATCTGCCGCCCTGTTCATCGTGGCAGCCTATCGCCATGTGCGCTGCGGGTCGGTGTTTCTGGTCGTCGGCAATCAGGAGCGCGCGGCGCTGGGGCTGGAAAATCCCATCGTCCATGAAACAGACGGTGCGATCCGCACCGCTGTTGAGGCCATTCGCGCCATGATCCGCGCGGAAGGCACAGTACAAGGCTAAAAAACTGCGCACTGCGGCCTTGCGCCGCAGTGCGCAGACAAACGACATAAGCGTCCGTGCCATGGGCGGGGCGCAGCAAGTGAGGTCACAATGTTTAAACTTCTCAAGCAGGACGGCGCGGCGCGGCGCGGCGAATTTACGTGCGCACACGGTACAGTGCAGACGCCTGTGTTCATGAATGTCGGCACACAGGCCGCCATCAAGGGCGCACTCAGCGCCGAAGACCTGGAGCGCATCGGCACGCAGGTCGAGCTGTCCAATACGTACCATCTGCATCTGCGCCCCGGCGATGAGGTCGTGCGCAAGCTCGGCGGGCTGCATAAATTTATGACATGGAATGGCCCGATCCTCACAGATTCCGGCGGATTTCAGGTCTTTTCCCTGGCGCAGCTGCGGCAAATCAAAGAAGCAGGCGTGACGTTTGCCTCCCATATCGACGGCCACCGCATCTTCATGGGACCGGAGGAGAGTATGCGCATCCAGTCGAACCTTGGCTCGGACATTGCCATGGCCTTTGACGAGTGCGTGGAAAACCCGGCAACATACCCGTATGCCAAGGCATCCTGTGAACGCACGGCGCGCTGGCTCGTGCGCTGCAAGGCAGCGCTGGCGCAGTACAATGCCGAGCCGGACGCCGTGAACCCGCAGCAGCAGCTTTGGGGCATCAATCAGGGCGCAACGTTTGAGGATCTGCGCGTGTGGCACATGCAAGAGATCGCCAAGCTCGATCTGCCCGGCTACGCCATCGGCGGTCTGGCGGTGGGGGAGGACACACAGACCATGTACCGCATCATTGAAGCCGTTGAGCCGTATATGCCCAAGGACCGCCCGCGGTACCTCATGGGTGTTGGCACGCCGACGAACATCCTGGAAGCGGTGGCGCGCGGTGTGGACTTTTTTGACTGTGTCATGCCCGCCCGCAATGCACGCCACGGCCGCCTGTTCACATGGCAGGGCGCCATCAATATGAAAAACGCCAAGTACACACTGGATGAGAGCCCCATCGACCCGGAATGCGACTGCCCGGTCTGCCGCCGCTTCTCGCGTGCGTATCTGCACCATCTGTTCAAGGCGGATGAAATGCTGGCCATGCGCCTTTCGGTCATGCACAACCTGTATTTCTACAACACGCTCACTGCACGCATCCGCGAAGCACTTGATACCGGCACATTCCAGCAGTTCCGCGCGCAGTATTCAGAGCAGCTTGACCGCAAAATATGATTTATTTCCTATTTAGCCGTGTTTTTGCTTGCATTATGCTGCCGGCGCGGCTATAATAGGGAATGCTGAGTAAACCGCTAAGCGGTTACGTCCGGGATGACCCGGAATTTACAATTACGGAGGAATCGCAATGTATCTGTTCCTGGCTGACGCCACCACGACCGCCGCAACCGGCGGAAGCACCATTATCATGATGGTCGCGCTGATCGCAGTGTTTTATTTCTTTATGATCCGCCCGGAAAACAAGCGGAAAAAGGAAGCGCAGGCCATGCGCGATGCACTGAAGGTCGGCGACAACATCACCACCATCGGCGGCGTCATCGGTGACGTCGTGAGCATCAAGGAAGACTCGTTCGTCATCGAGACCAGCACCGACCGTGTTCGCATGGAGTTTGCAAAGTTCGCACTGTCCACGAACAACACGGCACAAAAGGAAGCTGCTAAGAAGAAGGCCGCCGCGCTGGCTGCCCGCAAGGAAGAGCAGGCTAAAAAGGCCGCCGAAAAGAAGTCCAAGAAGAAGGACTGAGTCACATTGCACCAAACCGGGAAAGGCAAATGCCTTTCCCGGTTTTTGCGTCTGTGGTCAGTCATGCCCGTCTGCCTGCCTGCATACGCTGAAGCAGAAGGGGAGGGGTCACCATGAAAAACGGAGCAAAGATGCCGCAAGGCATGAAAAGGATCCTGTGGAATGCCGCACTGCTGCTGGTGCTGACAGGCGTATTGTGCGCGCTGTATGCGCTGCTGGTCATAAACGGCGTTTTGGGGCAGGAAACTGCGGCGGCGGCAGCACTTGTGCTGCTGGGGGCGTCTGCACTGTTTACAGCATGGCTCGGCAGCAGACGCACAAAGGAAAAACGTCTGCAAAGCGCCATGCTGTCCGCAGCAGCAGTGCTGTTGGTGCTGCTCATCATCCATGTGCTGTTTTTGCCGAGCGGAATGCCGGGCGTACTCCCGGTCATAGCAGCAATCATTGGCAGCACACTTCTTGGCTGCCTGGCTGCCGGCAGCAGGCCGCACGGTGCAAAACGTCCTGTTGCGCGGCGCAGGAGATGAAGGGTTTCCTGCACATTTTGTGCTAGGTAAATTATATTTACATTTTTGCAGGATGATGGGGAAAATCTTGCATTTTGCAACATTTGGGTTTGCGCTCGAGGCGGCGGCACCAGATGTTGTATTTTTTCTATGATATGCGCAAATAACGGATGGATGCGGTTGCGGAATTTACATAATGTGATTAACATAATATCTTGTCATAATGAACAAAAAATAGAAATGATTCCGATTTTCCTTGATATTTCAATCATTTTGCGCTATATTAACATCACTTCCGCACGACGTATCTGGTAGCGATAATTTTTTGGGTGACATTGCCTACCGGTTCTGCGCTGCGACTTGCCGGAATACAGTTCGGCAGGGAGGTGGCAGCCGGATGGACAGGACGGAGTTTTACCCTGCACTTTTTCCGCAGCCTGGTACAAGATGTTGTGCTTTTTTTCTTGCGTTTTTTCTTTTGGGCGCAGGATGCGGTATGGTGCTTGCACTCCGCTGTGCGTGTGTGCATTCGAGCGTACTGCGCGCCTATCTCTCTGCACTGTGTGCGCAGACACCAACGCTGCCGGAGGCATGGATCCTGACAGCACGGTTTCCGGTTTTTCTGCTGCTGGCTGCTGCCTGTCCTGTTCACCGCGCAGCGGCGGCGCTGCTTGTTGCGGCGCGCGGTTTGCTGCTGGCCTATTTGAGCACTTGCTTTTATTTCGCCGCACCAAAGCACGCACTCGGATGCACCCTCCTGCTTTTGGCGGTCCACGGCATTTTTCTGCTGCCGCTTCTTCTGAGCCTGTTTGCACTGGCATCTGCCGGGTCGCAGCAGCAAAGCCGGGGCGTGCGCATGGTCCGGCTGCTTCTGTGCCTGCTTTTTTCTCTGTTGACGGCGCTGCTTGAGCACGCCTGTATTGCACCGCTTCTACAATTTCTATCTCACTGATCTTGGAAGGACGTCCGTATGGCCAACATTGTCACACGATATGAATCGTATCTCGTTCATGTCAAACACGCATCGGATAACACGGTGTCGTCATACATGCGTGACATCCGCCAGTACGCGTCATATCTGACTGGCACGGGCACAGAGGTGCTCGACGCCACACAGCAGACCGTGTCCGGTTATATGGACTGGCTGCGCCAGCAAGGGAAGTCACCGGCCACCATCTCGCGCAGTCTGGCCTCGCTCAAGAGCTTATACATATTTGCCCTCAACGAGGACGAGATCGATGTTAACCCTGTTACGAACATCAAGGTCGAGAAGGCTGAAAAGAAGCTGCCGCAGATCCTTACAGGCAAAGAGGTGGAGCTGCTGCTCCAACAGCCGCGCCAGGGCGATATGAAGGGCTGCCGCGATAAGGCTATGCTGGAGGTACTCTATGCCACCGGGATCCGCGTCAGCGAGCTCATCGGCCTGGATCTGGACGACGTCAGCATTTCCGGTGGTTTCATCCGCTGTGCGGGCGGGGGAAAGGTGCGCATCATTCCGCTGTATCCGGAGGCGCTGCAGGCGCTGCACGATTATATTTCAAATGTCCGGCCAAAAATGATCGCCGCCCCCGCAGAGCCGTCGCTGTTTGTCAATGTATCCGGAGAACGCATGAGCCGGCAGGGGTTTTGGAAAATCATCAAATACTATCAGGAAAAGGCGCAGATCGACAAGGACATCACGCCGCACACGCTGCGGCACAGCTTTGCCGCGCATCTGCTGGAAAACGGTGCTGACCTGCACGCCATTCAGGAAATGCTGGGCCACAGCGACATTTCCTCCACCCAGGTCTATGCGCAGCTTGTCAAGCAAAACCTCAAAGCCGTCTACAACAAATATCATCCCAAGGCATAAAAACAGACTGGCCGCGCTTGCCGTCCAGTCTGTTTTTCCGTTTTTATAAGGCCCCCGGCAGCTCTGCTGCCGGGGGCCTTTATTTTTACTGTGCAGAGCGGGAAGTCAGCTGTCAATGCCCGTCATGGCCTCCAGCACCTCGTACTGCTGTTCGTTAAGTGTTTTCTTCATGGACAGGCCCTCAAGGATGTCAATGTCCACCATGCGGCTCTGCTGCGTGCAGATGACGCGGTTCGTTTTACCTTCGGCCAGTGCCTGTACGGCGTGATAGCCCATTCTTGTTGCCATGACGCGATCCCGGGCCGACGGTGTTCCGCCGCGCTGGATGTGCCCCAAAATCGTCACGCGCGGGTCAAGCCCAAGCTCTTCGTGAATGCCTTTGCCGATCTCAATGGCGCTGCCCGCACCCTCGGCCACAATGATCATGAAGTGCGTATTGCCAGCCAGACGCGCCTGACGGATGCGGTCGACGACGTCCGCTTCAAAGTCCACGCCCTTTTCCGGCACAAGCACCGCCGTTGCACCAGTGGCAAGGCCCACATACAGCGCCAAATGGCCTGCATTGCGGCCCATGACCTCCACAACGGAGCAGCGCTCATGCGACTGCATTGTATCGCGCAGCCGGTCAATGGCCTCCACAGCCGTGTTGGCAGCTGTGTCATAGCCAATAGTGTAGTCAGTGCAGACAATATCGTTGTCGATCGTTGCGGGAACACCGACCACACTCACGCCCTGTTTGCTCAGCTCCACAAGGCCGCGGAACGTGCCATCACCGCCGATGGCCACAATGCCGTCCAGCCCCAATAGCTTGCACGTAGCGGCCGCTTTCTGCTGGCCTTCCAGCGTGCGGAACTCCTCGCTGCGCGCTGTGTAAAGCATTGTGCCGCCACGGTTAATGATATGTGCCACACTTTCCACATTCAATTTCACGAAATCGCCGGATATGAGGCCGTTATAACCGCGTCGGATGCCGATGCACTCAATGCCGCGGAAATTTGCGGCCCGCACCACGGCACGGATGGCCGCGTTCATGCCCGGCGCGTCGCCGCCCGAGGTCAGAACACCGATCCGATTTACACACGATTCCTTATTCATACATCCCACTCCTTATGATGGTTTTTCCATCATTTTATCCCTTGCCGCACGGAATGTAAATAGGAACTTTATGAATTTTTTCTGTGCGGACAAGCAGGGAAGTGGCCGCAGAATGAATGCGGCGCATCTGTTCTGAAGAAGCGTATGCTGACCGCAGCCTGGTAAATTCGGATGGTCGCTCATTCATATGTATGCGTAGCTGTCGATGGTTTTTTGCAGCTTTTCAAGGTCTTTTGTGATGGATCTGATGATCTCCGCTTCCGTCGGATCTATCTTTCCGTCATCCTTCATGCCGGCGAGCTGTAGTCCGGCTTTGAAGTTTTGAATGCTGGCTCTAATGCTGATACACTGCTGTGCCAAGTACGGATTTTCACATTTTTTCATTTC
>CAKTXB010000028.1 GCA_934630555.1 uncultured Oscillospiraceae bacterium | reverse complement strand
GCTCCGGCGCCTCTTTTTTGCTGACTTTTTTCTGGCAAGGCAGAAAAAAGTCAGCCGCCGGAGGCACAGGAGCAGTGTTGCAGACACTGAGGAAAGAACGGTGGGCAAGCGCCCATCTGCCGATTCCGGCAAAATCCGCCGGAGGGCGCACCCCGCCTCACCCCTCCACAATGGCGATCCCGGCGGACGCGCCGATCCGCGCTGCGCCGGCGGCGATCATTTCCAGCGCCGTCTTGCGGTCGCGGATGCCGCCGGCGGCTTTGACCTGCACGGCGGGGCCGACGCTTTGCCGCATGAGCGCGACGTCGTGGACGGTCGCGCCGCCGGTGGAGAAGCCAGTGGAGGTCTTGACGAACGCCGCGCCGACGGATTCGGCCAGCTTGCAGGCGCGGACCTTTTCTTCGTCGGTCAGCAGACAGGCTTCAAGGATGACCTTGACGATGGCGCGGCCGAGCACGGCCTCGACAACGGCGGCGATGGTTTCCCGGACGGTATCGTCGTCGCCGGCTTTGAGCGCGCCGACGGGGAGGACCATGTCGATCTCTGCCGCGCCGTCTTCGGCGGCGCAGCCGGCCTCATAGGCCATGGCGCGGGCGGTCATGCTGCCGAGCGGGAAGCCGACGACGCAGCAGACGGCGACGTCGCTGTCATGCAGGCACTGCGCGGCGAGCTTGGCGTAGCAGCTGTTGACGCACACAGACGCGAAATGGTACTGCGCGGCTTCGGCGCACAGGCGTTTGATCTGCTCCGGCGTGGCGTCGGGCTTGAGCAGCGTGTGGTCGATGTATTTGGAAAGCGGTTTTTGCAGGGTGAGTTCAGACATGAGCGTTCCTCCTTCATGATAAACACGGATGAAAAAGGCCCCGTCCGGCAGCTGAGCCGGGCGGGGCTGCTTATGGCTATGATAGCAGATCTTGCGTCAGCTTGCAAACTGACTGTTATAAAGGTCGGCGTAAAAGCCGTGCTTTTGCATGAGCGCGTCGTGCGTGCCGCTTTCGATCACATCGCCGCCCTGCATGACCAGAATGAGATCGGCGTTTTTGATGGTGGACAGGCGGTGCGCGATGACAAAGCTCGTGCGGCCGTGCGTCAGTTCGTCCATGGCGCGCTGGATGATGAGCTCGGTGCGGGTATCGACGGAGCTGGTGGCCTCGTCCAGAATGAGCATGGGCGCGTTCTGGAGCATGGCGCGGGCGATGGTGAGCAGCTGTTTCTGCCCGGCGGAGATGGTGGTGGCTTCGGTGAGCACACTGTCAAAGCCATGCGGCAGGCTGTGCACGAATTTTTCAAGACCGCAGGCGCGGCAGACTGCTTCCAGCTGTTCGTCCGTCACGTTTTGCAGGTTGTAGACGAGATTCTCGCGGATGGTGCCCTCAAAGAGCCAGGTGTCCTGGAGCACCATGCCGAACAGCTCGTGCACGCGTTTGCGCGGCAGGTCGGAGATGGGCACGTTATCGATGCGGATCTCGCCGCCGGTGAGCTCGTAAAAGCGCATGAGGAGGTTCACCATGGTGGTCTTGCCCGCGCCGGTCGGGCCGACGATGGCGACCTTCTGGCCGGGCTGCACCTCGGCGGAGAAGTCGCGGATGACGGGCTTGTCGGGCGCGTCGGGGTAGCGGAACTGCACGTGGCGGAAGCTGACGGCGCCGCGGACGTCCGGCAGGCGCTCCGTTTTTTCGTGTTCGTCGGGCAGCGCCTCCTCTTCGAGGAACTCGAAGATGCGGTGCGCGGAGGCGGAGGCCGTCTGCAAATTCGTAAGGCCCTGCGCGATCTGTGTGAGCGGCGAGGTGAGCAGGCGGACATAGAGGATAAAGGCCACGATGACGCCGAAGTCGATCGTGCCGGCCAGCGCCATGGCCGCGCCGAGAACGCAGACGGCCACATAGTCGATGTTGCTGATGATGCTCATGAGCGGCTGCATGACGCCGGAGAGGAACTGCGAGCGCCAGTTGGCGTCGTAGACCTCCGCGTTCAGGCGGTCAAATTCCTGCCCGACGGCTTCTTCCGCGCGGGAGAGGCGGACGACGGTGTGGCCGGAGTACATCTCTTCGATGTAGCCGCCCAGCGCGCCGAGGGATTCCTGGCGCTTGGTGAAATATTTCTGCGACCGGCCCATGATGACGGCCATGAGCACAAGGCCGACAAACGTCACGGCCAGCGCTGCGAGGGCAAGACGCCACTCGGTGACGAGCATCATGATGACGCAGCCGATAAACTGCGTGCCGGAGCTGATGATCATGGGCAGGGCGTTGGTGAGGCCCTGCTGGAGCGTGGATACGTCGTTGGTGATGCGGCTGAGGATGTCGCCCTGGGCGTGGAAATTAAAGTATTTCTGCGGCACGCGGTTGATCTTTTCGGACAGCTCGCCGCGCATTTTATACGACATTTTCAGCGTGATGACGGCCATGATATAGTGCTGCACGAACGTGAAAGCCGCGCTGAGCAGGTAAATGACGACGAGCACGATGCCAAGGCGCGCAATGGCGGCAAGGTCGATGCGGCCGGTGAGCCCGGCAGACATGAGCGTTGCGATCTTGCCGATCTGGCCCGGGCCGACGATGGTGAGCGCCGCGCCGAGGGCGGCGAGAATGAGCGCCAGAATGGCCAGCGGCAGGCTTTTGCGCATATAGTCGGCCGTTTTGCCGAGGGCCGCCGTGACGGCGGGCTTTTTGCAGTCGTTACGCTTCATGCCGCGCACCTCCTTCAGCCAGCTCCGCAGCGCTCAGCTGCGAGGCGGCGATCTGCTGATAGACGGGGCACGCGGCCATGAGCTCATCATGCGTGCCGCGGCCGACGATCTCGCCGCGGTCAAGGACGAGGATCTGGTCGGCGTGACGGATGGTGCTGATGCGCTGGGCCACGATGATCTTGGTGGCGCCGGCCAGCTGCTCGTTCAGGCCCGCGCGGAGCCTGGCGTCGGTGCGGTAGTCGAGCGCGGAGAACGAGTCGTCAAAGATGAGGATCTCCGCGCCGCGCGCGAGGGCGCGGGCGATGGACAGGCGCTGCTTCTGTCCGCCGGACACGTTGCGGCCCAGCTGGGCGATGGCGTGCGCGGGCCCTTCGGGGTATTTTTCCACAAATTCCTGCGCCTGCGAGAGGGAAAGGGCCTGCCGGAGCGCATCGTCGGTATGCGCCGCGCGGCTCTGGCCGAAAAAGACGTTGTCACGGACGCTGCCGGCAAAGAGCGTGGCCTTCTGCGTGACGTAGCCGAGGCGGTCATAGAGGGCGTCAAACGCGTAGTCGCGCACGTCGCGGCCATCGACGAGGACGGTGCCCTTTGTTGCGTCATAAAAGCGCGGGATGAGGCCGATGAGCGTGGATTTGCCGCTGCCGGTCGCGCCGATGATGGCCAGCGTCTGGCCGCGCTGCACCTTGAAGGAGATGTTTGTGAGCGCGTCGTCGCCGGCTTCGGGATAGCGGAAGGACACGTCGCAAAACTCGACGGTGCCGGTCTCCGGCGATTGGGCCTCCGTGCCCGGCGTGACGGCGGGCTTGCGGGCGAGAACGGCGTTGATGCGTTCAGCCGACACCTGTGCGGAGGGGAGCATCATGTAGATCATGACGAGCATCATGAACGACATGACGACATAGGCGGCGTAGGTGCCGAAGGCAACGATGTTTGTGAACATGGTCAGCCGGGCCGCGTCGCCGGCGGTCTGCTCCAAAAGCGCCGCGCCGAGCCAGTAGATGGCCAGCGACAGACCGTTCATGCCCAGCAGCATGGCGGGCTGGATGACGGAGAAGAGCTTCTGGTTCTTCATCTGCGTGTCCATCATGTCCTTGCTGTAGCCGTCAAATTTATGGTTCTGGTAATCCTCAGCGTTGAAGGCGTGGACGACGTTGATGCCGGTGAGGTTTTCCCGCGCGACGCGGTTGATCTGGTCGGTGAGCTTCTGCACGATGCGAAAGCGCGGCAGACACACGCTGAGCACGGCTATGATGGTGGCGCAGAGCACCACGACGAACGCCGCCGTGACGGCGGACAGCTGCCAGCTCTTGCCAAGGATCTTGATGACGGCCCAGATGGCCATGACCGGCGCCTTGACGACCATTTGCAGGCCCATGGCGACGATCATCTGGATCTGGGTGATGTCGTTGGTGGTGCGGGTGATGAGGCTGGGCACGGAGAAGTCCTGCAGCTCCTCGCTGCCAAGCTCCAGCACGTGATGGAACAGTTTTTCCCGGACGGTGAAGCTGAAGCCCGCCGCCGTGCGCGCGGCCAGAAAGCCGCAGATAACGGCCAGCACGGCGCTGGCCAGTGCGCACAGCAGCATCTGGCCGCCGACGGCGGCAATGTCTGCCGGGGCAGTGCCCGGGGTCTTGATAAGGGCAGTGAGCGCCGTCATGTAGTCGGGCAGGCGCAGGTCAAAATAGACCTGCCCAAGCACGAGCAGCGCGCACAGCAGCGCCGTGCGCAGCTCACGCGGGCGCAGCTGCTTGAAAAGTTTTATCATGGATGTTCCTCCGATCGTGGTCCTGTCTGGGCGGGAAGGCCGTTTTTGCGGATGGCTTCAAGATTTTGGGTGATGATGGCCATGGCGGCGCGCAGCTGCCTGCGCGTTTCCTCGCTCAGGCCCTGCATGGCGGCAGCGGTAAACTGGTGCTGGCGCGCGCGGCCCATGGCGATGAGCGGATCCGCTTTGGGGGTGCATTGCAGATGGGTGCGGCGGCGGTCGGCGGTGTCGTCCTGCCGGGTGAGATAGCCGTCCTGCACGAGCTTTTCCACGTGGAACGACACAAGGCCGGGCTTGAGGCCGCGATAGCGGCAGATGTCGCGCGCGGTGTCATAGCCGGGGTTGTTGGCCAGAAACAGAACGATGTCCACGGCCACGGGCGGCAGCTGCGCGCGCTGGCAGACGGGCTGCATGACGGCGGCGTAGGCGTCCATGAGCTTGGCGGCGTTCAGAAAAATGTGCGCCGCGCCGTGCGGGTCAGACATAAGATGGTCTCCTTTTTAGATAATTCAATATTGGACTATCCAAATTTAGCACAAACAGCGTGCGAAATGGTGAACAGACTGTGAACTTATACAAAAAGCAGCACCCTGTTTTGGGCAGGGTGCTGCATAGGTGCAATGGATGCTCAATATCCCGGCTTGCCGAGAAGGTGGAACATATTCTTTTTGTAGGCCTCCACGCCGGGCTGGTTGAAGGGGTTGACGCCGCTCATGTAGCCGGACACACCGCAGGCGAACTCGAAGAAGTAGATGAGCGCGCCGACGGCCTGCTCGGTGTCGGCCTCCAGACGCAGGACGGTGACGGGCACGCCGCCGCTTACGTGCGCGGCGCGGGTGGCCTCCATGGCCTTTTCGTTGATGTAGCTCATCGTGCGCCCCGCGAGGTAGTTCAGCCCGTCGAGATTCGCCTCGTCACTGGGAACGGTGACCTCGGCGCGGGCGCGGTCAAAGAACACGACGGTCTCCTGCAGCATCCGCTCGCCGTCCTGAATGTACTGGCCCATGGAGTGCAGGTCGGGCGTAAGGTCGACGGAGGCGGGGAAAATGCCGACGCCGTCCTTGCCCTCGGACTCGCCGTAGAGCTGCTTCCACCATTCGGCCATAAAACGGAACGCGGGCTCGTAGGCGGCGAGGATCTCGATCTTTTTGCCCTGCTTGTAGAAATACTGGCGCTGCATGGCGTACTGCGCCGCGGCGCTCTTGACGCCCTCGGCAAGAATTTGCTTCCGCTCTTCCTGCGCGCCGCGCATGAGCGCTTCAATGTCGATGCCCGCGCAGGCAATGGGGAGAAGGCCCACGGCGGTGAGCACGCTGTAGCGGCCGCCGACATCGTCGGGCACGACGAAGGTCTCATAGCCCTCCTGCGTGGCCAGTGTTTTGAGCGCGCCGCGGGCGCGGTCGGTCGTGGCGAAGATACGCTCGCGCGCGCCGTCTTTTCCGTAGCGTTTTTCCAGAAGCTCCTTAAAAATGCGGAACGCGATGGCAGGCTCGGTGGTGGTGCCGGATTTGGAGATGACGTTGACGGAGAAGTCGCGGTCGCCGATGAGCGTGAGAATTTCCGAAAGAGCCTCGCCGGAGATGCCGTTGCCGGCAAAGTAAATGTCGGGCGTCTGCTTCGGCAGCGCGTTGTAGTTCGGGCTTTTCAGCAGCTCGATGACGGCGCGCGCGCCAAGATACGAGCCACCGATGCCGATGACGACGAGCGCCTTGGAATGGGCCTTGATCTTTTCAGCGGCGGCCTGGATGCGGGCAAATTCCGCGCGGTCGTAGTCCTCCGGCAGGTCTACCCAGCCGGTAAAATCGCTGCCCGCGCCCGTGCCATTTACGAGCGTGTGGATGGCCGCCTGACAGGCGGCGGTGTCGAGCTGGGGCGCAAAGGGCTGCGCGCCGGTACGGTCAAGTTTTATCATGATAGTTCCTCCTTTTTGCGCCCCTTGGGGGCGTGCGGGGGTGCGGGGCTTCGCCCCGATACCCTGTTGTTTTTTGCAGCCTTACAGGTTGTGCGGGGTTTTTGCGGGGCTTCGCCCCGGTACCCCGTGGTTTTGGGGTTTGCAAAACCTTTGGTTTTTGCATTTTATTCTGGCAGTGCCTGCTAGGGGGGCGGCTCGGCCCCCCTTTCTTTCCCGCGGGGAAAGAAAGCGCCGCCGGCGGTGTAAAGAAAGGCGGTCAAGGGGGCCTTCCGAATGGCCCCCTTGACGATCCCCCAACGGCCAATAAAGGGGGCTGCGGCCCCCTTTTCTGGATTAATCCCCCGGGGTGCGTGAGTGCGTTCGAGAGCGCCGGAGGCGCGATCTACACTGGGCGGCTGTACTGCCGAGCGAGTGCGCCGGAGGCGCGAGCTGTAGATGTTCGTGCTTGCTGCGGGGCAAAGCGCTTCGCTGTTGCCCGATTTCAACGAGAGTTGGTTCTTAGGGTCGGCAGTTCCGGCGAATACGTTACAGAGGTCTTGGCTTTTGAGTTGTGGGCATTGTTGGCACTTGTTCTGAGGCAGCGAGTGGCAAGCTTGGCGAGTTGCTCTGGCGAGCTTGGAGGGGGTAGTTCCTTTTGGAAGAGGACGTTCATTTGCAACTAGTTACAAGTTTGGGGGCTTCAGTAGTGGTAATGCGGTAGAAGTCCACGCGTCCTAAAGCGCCTCTTTTCTCCCCATTCTTTTCTGGCAAGGCAGAAAAGAATGGGCCGCCGGAGGCACAGGAGCAGTGTTGCAAACACTGAGGCAAAAACGGTGGGCGGGCGCAAGCCTGCCGACTATGGCAAATCCGCCGGAGGCACGGTTGCGGTGACGGGCGCAGCCCGCCGCCATCAGGCAATGCTGTTAAAGTGAAGCATCGCCGCCCCGATCATCCCGGCATCGTTGCCAAGCTGCGCCGGCACGAGCGCGCCGCGCGCCGCGTGGTAGAAGCAGCGCTGCGTGACGAGCGGCTGGAGCGGGTCAAAGAGAAACGCACCCGCCGCGCTCAGGCCGCCGCCGATGGCGAGGACCTCGGGGTCAAGAAGATTGAAGATCGTGGCGCAGGCGGAGGCAAGGTGGCTGACGAAGTCGTCAAACACAGCTTTGGCTGCCGGGTCGCCCGATCTGGCGCAGTCGGTGACAAGGCGGGCGTCCACATTCTGTGCGTCGCCGCCGGAAACCTTATAGAGCAGGCTTTCGGGATGGGCGCGCATGGTGACGGCGCCCGCGTGGGCGAGGGCGGTGGCGGAGCAATAGGACTCGATGCAGCCGTGGTTGCCGCAGGTGCAGGGCGCGCCGCCGTCAAGCAGGAGCATATGGCCCAGCTCCACGCCGTTGCCTTTGCCGCCGGAAAATAATTTCCCGTCCAGAATAAGGCCGCCGCCGACGCCGGTGCCCAGCGTCATGAGCACGCCCGTTTTGCAGCCGCGCAGCGCGCCGCAGTAGAGCTCGGCCAGCGCCGCGCCGTCGGCGTCGTTGGCCATGTAGACGGGCACATTGAAAAAACGCTCGCGGATGAGCGTGCGGAAAGGCACGTTGTGAAAATCCAGGTTATAGGCGTTGAGGATGACCTCGCACGCGGGGTCGAGCGAGCCGGGGATGATGACGCCGACGCTGGAAACGTCCTGCATGGAAGCGTCCAGCTGGCGCAGGGCCTGCTCAGCCGCGTGCAGCACGGCGTCGGCCGCCGCGGCAGGAGTGGTGTGCGGAAAGGGCACGCTGACGTGCGCGGCCAGCTGCCGCTGCGCGGTGACAAGACCGAGCTTGATGTTTGTGCCGCCGATGTCCACGCCGATGTGATACATGATGTGCCTCCTGAATCATTGCAGCCCGAAATAGCGGGCGAAATTGCCATAAAAGAGCTTTTCCTCCGCAGCGCGGCCAAGGCGCAGGGCGCGCAGCTCATTGACCGCGTCCAGCGGCTTCCACATGGGAAAATCCGTGCCGAAGAGGAGCCGGTCCTCGCCGTAGCGGTCCAGAAAGCGCAGCACCATATCCGCAGAGAGGAGCGCGGTGCTGCTGGAGGTGTCATAGACGACCGGGTCCGGCAGCGGGTGCTCATAGGCGTGCTGCCACGACTGCCAGCCGCCGAAATGCGCGGCAATGGGGCGCAGGTCGGGCACCTGGCGCAAAAGATGCAGCAGCCGCTCGGGGCTGGACAGGTCGGAGTGCGCGTCGCCCATGTGGAACAGCACCGGCAGGCCGCGTTTTGCGATGGCGCGGTAGGTATCGACGGCCTCGGGCGCGTCGATGGCAAGCTTTTGAAACTCCGGGTGGATCTTAATGCCGCGCAGGCCGAGGGAAAGCATCCGGTCCAGCTCGTCCTCCACGCCGGGCATACCGGGATAGACCGAGCCGAAGCCAAGGTACTGCGGATTTTCATGCGCCGTTTTGGCAATGAAATCATTGATGTGCTGCACCTGCGCCGGGGTGGTGGCGGAGGAGCAGACGACGCCGCAGGTGATACCGGCTGCGCGGTGCTCCTGCAGCAGGCATGAAAGGCTGGCCGGGCGGCAGTCCATGATGTCGTCGTGGTAAAACGACGCGATGGAGTGGGTGGCCTTGGCAGCCAGCGCGTCTGGGAAAATATGGGCGTGAATGTCTGCGATCTTCATGAGAAATGGTCCTTACTGTGTTGCTTTTTCAGGAGAACAGTTTAGCACACTTTGCACGCGTTGACAAGCAGGCGCGGAGCGGGTATAGTGATAAAAAAGAAAGAAACGGATCATGGAGCGTGGATATGACGAGAATACTGTTTATCTGCCATGGGAATATCTGCCGGTCGGTGATGGCGGAGTGCGTGATGACGGATCTGGTGATGCGGCGCGGGGCGCGGGAGCGGTTTCAGATCGCCTCGGCGGCGGTGAGCCGGGAGGAGCTGGGCGATCCCATTTATCCCCCGGCGCGGCGGACGCTGAACGAGCACGGCATACCGGTCCTGCCGCACCGGGCGCGGCAGATCACGCCGGCGGACTATGAAAAATTCGACTGGCTCATCGGGATGGATGAGAGCAATCTGCGTGGGATGCGGCGCGTGTTCGGCGGCGACGCGGCGGGCAAGTGCCGGCTGCTGCTGCCGGGGCGCGAGGTGGCGGACCCGTGGTACACAGGCAACTTTGAAACGGCATTTTGCGACGTGCTGGCCGGCTGCGAGGCGCTGCTGAATGAGCTGGACGGCGCAGACTGAGCAAAAAAAGGAGAGAAAAGCCATGGAGTGCAAAAAGAGCGGCATCATTGTCATCGGCGTGGCCGGCGGCACGGGCAGCGGCAAGACAACGCTGGTGAAGGCGCTGATGGAGCGTTTTGGCGAAAACATCACCGTGCTGAGCCACGACAACTATTATAAGCAGCACAACGAGCTGACGTATGAGGAGCGGACAAAGCTCAACTACGACCATCCGGACGCGTTTGACACGGACATGATGATCGGGCATCTGCGGCTTTTAAAGCAGGGCGTGGCCATTGACTGCCCGACGTATGACTTCACCATTCACAACCGGGCGGAGGGAATGTTGCACATTGAGCCGGAAAAGGTGATCGTGGTGGAGGGCATTCTGATCTTTCAGGATCTGGAGCTTTGCCGCGAAATGGACATCAAAATTTTTGTGGACACGGACGCGGACGTGCGCCTGTGCCGCCGCATCCGCCGCGACGTGCGCAAGCGCGGGCGGACGATCGAGTCGGTCATCGACCAGTATCTGGCCACAGTGAAGCCCATGCACGAGCAGTTTGTGGAGCCGAGCAAGAAAAACGCCGACCTGATCGTGCCGGAGGGCGGCAAGAACCTCATTGCACTGGAAATGATCGTAAACCGCATCCAGCGCCATATTGAAGAAAACTGAAACGAAACGCAAAAAAGGGGCTGTCTCAAAATGCAGATCGCAAGAGAATAGTCCCCGCCAAAAGTCAGACAAAGTCGTGAGGATCCGGTTTTTAATGGATCCTCACGACTTTTTTGTTGGGCTATTCTTTAGATACTTCTATTTTGAGACAGCCCCTATTTTCAGGATCCCTGCGCCGCGGCGCCGCGGCGGGCGGCGTAGTCGGCGACGAGGGCTTTTGCCAGCTTGAGCGGGTCCTCGCCCTTTCTGAGCCGCAGCGTGATGGCGGCGGGTATTTTGGCCGAGAAGAACGCGCGGCCCTGATAGGGCTTCATGCCGCAGATCTCAGCGATGGCGGCAAAGTCGAACGCGCCGAGGGTGAACGTGAGCGTGTCGCCCTTCTGCACGATCTCCGTCATGCCGGCCGCGGCGGCGCGGGCGCGCAGGAGCGCGATGTCCAGAAGGTTCAAAACGCCCTTGGGCGTGTCGCCGAAGCGGTCGACGATCTCATCGAGCAGCTCATCGGCGTCCTGCTGTGTGCGCACGGCGGCCATGCGGCGGTAGAGGTCCATGCGCTGTTCACCGGAGGGTACGTAATTCTTGTCGATGTTGGCGGTGACGTTCAGGTCGGCGGTGCATTCGGGCTCCTTGAGCGTCTGCTCGCCGCGCTGCTCGAGCACGGCGTCTTCCAGCAGCTTGAGGTACATATCATAGCCGACGGACATCATGTGGCCGGACTGCTCCGCGCCAAGCAGGTCGCCGGCGCCGCGGATCTCCAGATCGCGCATGGCGATCTTAAAGCCGGAGCCGAACTCGGCGTATTCGCGGATGGCATTCAGGCGCTTTTCCGCGACCTCGGTGAGCACCTTGCCGCGGCGGAACGTGAGATAGGCGAACGCGTGGCGGTTGGAGCGGCCCACGCGGCCGCGCAGCTGGTGCAGCTGGGCAAGACCCAGCCGGTCGGCGTCCTCAATGATGAGGGTGTTCACGTTGGGCAGGTCGATGCCGGTCTCAATGATGGTGGTGCAGACGAGCACCTGGATCTCGCCGTCGGTCATGCGCTGCATGACGTCGCCGAGCTGTTCCTCATTCATTTTGCCGTGCGCCACGGCGACCTCCACGTCGCCAAGACGCTGCTTGAGGCGGGCGGCGCACTGGTCGATGGACTCCACGCGGTTGTGCAGGTAATACACCTGCCCGCCGCGCTCGAGCTCCCGCCGGATGGCGTCGTCGATCACGCGGTCGTTATGCTCCAGCACAAAGGTCTGCACGGGATAGCGGTCCTGCGGCGGCTGCTCGATGGTGGACATATCGCGCAGGCCCGACAGGGCCATGTTGAGCGTGCGCGGGATGGGCGTGGCCGAAAGCGTGAGCACATCCACGCCGCGGGAAAGCTCTTTGAGGCGCTCTTTGTGGCTGACGCCGAAGCGCTGTTCTTCGTCCACGATGAGCAGGCCCAGGTCTTTGAAATGAATGTCTTTTTGCAGCAGCTTATGCGTGCCGATGATCATGTCGATCTTACCGCTGGCAAGCTCCGCCAGCGTTTTTTTCTGCTGCGCCGCCGTGCGGAAGCGCGAGAGGACGTCGATGGTGACGGGGAATGAGCCGAAGCGGCGCAGGGCCGTGGTATAGTGCTGCTGCGCCAGCACGGTGGTGGGCACCAGCACGGCCGCCTGCTTGCCGTCGAGCATACACTTCATGGCCGCGCGGAGGGCGACCTCGGTCTTGCCGAAGCCCACGTCGCCGCAGAGCAGGCGCTCCATGGGCGTGGGGGCTTCCATATCGTGCTTGATCTCTTCGATGCAGCGCAGCTGGTCGTCAGTCTCGGGGTATTCAAACGCTTCCTCAAACTCCTGCTGCCACGGCGTGTCGGCGGCAAAGGCAAAGCCCGGCAGGCGCTTGCGCGCGGCGTAGAGCTGGATGAGCCCGGCCGCAAGATCCTTGGCTGCGGCGCGGGCCTTGGCCTTGGCCTTTTGCCACTGGTCGCCGCCGAGCTTATTGAGGCGCACCGGCGCGTCCTCGCCGCCGCCGATGTATTTGCTGACAAGGTCCAGCTGGGTGGCGGGCACATACAGCGCGTCGGTGCCCTGATAGGCGATCTTGACATAGTCCTTGAGCACGCCGTCCACGCGGATCTGCTCCATGCCGACATAGCGGCCGATGCCGTGGTGCTCATGCACCACGAGGTCGCCGGGGGCAAGGTCGGTGAACGAATCGAGCTTTCTGCGGTTCGTGGCCTTTTTGGGCGGGGCTTTGCGCCTGCGCTCCGTGCGCGCCAGAATTTGACCCTCGGTGAGGACGGCAAAGCGGAGGTCGGGATATTCCATCCCCGCCGGGAGGCTGCCATCGGTAATGAGGATCTGGCCGGGCTTGGGCAGCGCCGTGCAGGGGAAGGCCAGCAGGGCATCCACGTGCTGCTGGCGCAGCATATCCTGGAGAATTTCACCGCGGCGCCTGCCGCCGCACAAAACGAGCGAGCCGAAGCCGCTGGAGGCGTAGTGCTTGAGGTCCTGCACGGCGGTGTCCAGACTGCCGCCATAGCCGGGCAGCTGTTTGGCCGTGATGGTATACAGCGCCTGCGGCGGCAGACTTTCGGGGAACTGTGACGACAAAAACGCGTCAAAATACGCCGCGCCGCGCCCGGAAAAGCTGCCGGCCAGATCTTCCAGACTCTGCGAAAAATCGCACAGCTCACCGGCCAGCGTGCCGTCCTGCAAAAACGCGTCGAGCGAGAGACCGAGTTCCTCCGTGCGCGTTTTTTCCGCGCGGCGGAGATTGCCGTGGTTGCAGAAAAACACGACTGCGTCCTGCGAAATATAGTCGGCCGCCGTGGTCAGTTCGGGGTAGATGAGGGCAAGGTAGCGGTCGGCGGCGGAAAACGGCAGGCCGCTTTCCAGCTTTTCGCAGTCCTGCTCCAGCGTGGCGATAAGAGCTTCATTCGGCTTTTTGCGGCGGCGCTGGCGCTGGATGAGCGCGCGCAGATCATCACACAGACCGGCACGCCCGCCGGGGTGCAGGTCCGGCACGCTCTCAGCCACGGGCAGGAGTGCGGCCGTCTCGGTATTTTCGGTGCGGCGCTGGGTGACAGGGTCAAAGCAGCCCATGGCATCCAGCTCGTCGCCAATAAATTCGGCGCGGACGGGCTGCGGGGCGGCGGGAGAGTAGACATCCAGAATGCCGCCGCGCAGCGCGAACTGCCCCACGCCCTCCACGAGCGTGGTGCGGGAATAGCCCGCCTGTGTCAGGCGCCGGAGGAGGGCGTCCATATCGTAGCTCGCGCCGGTCTTGAGGAGAATGGTATGCTCGAACAGCGCCGCGCGCGGCATGGTACGCAGCGTGAGGGCTTCCAGCGACGCGACGACGGTGCGCACCTGCCCGGTGGCCAGCGCATAGAGCAGCCGCAGACGCTTATGCTCCCATTCGCGCGATACGCCCGCGGCGTCGTAGAACGTGAGCATCCGCGCGGGCAGCAGCTCCGGCGGCTGGGGCAGAAACGCGGCCAGCTCCGTCTGCACGCGCTGCGCGGCCAGATCGTCCTGACAGACGATGAGCGCGGGGCGGCCGATGTCCTGACACAGGGTGGCCATAACGTGGCTGCGGCAGATCTGCCCCACGCCTGTGACGGACACGGTCTGGCGCGCCTCCAGCGAGGCGAGAAGCTTTTGATATTCCGGCAGAGCCGCGAGAAGTTTGAGCAGCATGAGGGGAACTCCTTTCGCGCCCCGGTGGGGCGCAGGGGGGGTGCGGGGCTTCGCCCCGGTGGCCTGTTGGTTTTGCGACCTTACAGGTCGTGCGGGGTTTGCGGGGCTTCGCCCCGGTACCCTTTGTTTTGCAAAACCTGACAGGTTTTACGATTTACTTGCAGTGCCTGCAAGGGAGGGTGCGGGGCTTCGCCCCGGTA
>CAKTXB010000027.1 GCA_934630555.1 uncultured Oscillospiraceae bacterium | reverse complement strand
GCACGACGCCAGATGGGGCGTTTTTCCTGTGCAGACAGGGATAGAGCAAGCAAGTCATAAAAACTGAGGACCCGGAGGAACAGTATGGAATATCGTATGGAACATGACTCGATGGGCGAGGTCCGCGTACCAGCGGACCGCTATTGGGCGGCACAGACCCAGCGCAGTCACGAAAACTTTCCCATCGGCGTCGGCATTGAGACGATGCCGCGCGAGATCACACACGCATTCGGCATTTTGAAAAAGGCGGCGGCCATTGCCAACCATGCGCTGCGGCCGGAAAAAATGACGGATGAAAAGCTGGCGGCCATTTCACAGGCGTGCGACGAGGTCATCTCGGGCAGCCTGAACGACCATTTTCCACTGGTAGTGTGGCAGACCGGCTCAGGTACGCAGTCAAACATGAACGCAAATGAGGTCATTGCCAACCGCGGCAATGAGATCGCGGGCAGGAAGCTGCTGCACCCGAACGACGACATCAATATGTCGCAGTCGTCAAACGACACGTTCCCCACGGCCATGCACATTGCGGCTGTGGCGGCCATTGAGGACAAGCTCTTCCCGGCCATTGACAAGCTGGTGGACACGTTCCGCCGGCTGGAGGATGAAAACCGCGGCATTGTGAAGTCGGGCCGCACGCACCTGCAGGATGCTACGCCGATCGAATTCTCCCAGGAGATCTCGGGCTGGCGCAGCAGTCTGGAAAAGGACCGCAGGATGCTGGAGATCGCACTGCCGCCGCTCAAGGAGCTGGCGCTGGGCGGCACGGCTGTGGGCACGGGCCTGAATGCGCCGAAGGGCTTTGACGTCAAGGTCGCGGAGGCGGTTTCGGAGCTGACCGGCAAGGACTTTATCACCGCGCCGAACAAGTTCCACGCGCTTACGAGCAAGGATGAGCTTGTGTTTGCGCACGGCGCCATCAAGGCGCTGGCAGCGGATATGATGAAGATCGCAAACGACGTGCGCTGGCTGGCCTCCGGCCCGCGTGACGGTCTGGGTGAGATCTTTATTCCGGAAAACGAGCCGGGCTCCTCCATTATGCCGGGCAAGGTCAACCCCACGCAGTGCGAGGCGGTGACGATGGTGGCTGTGCAGGTCATGGGCAACGATGTGGCGGTCGGTATGGCGGCGTCACAGGGCAACTTTGAGCTGAACGTGTTCATGCCGGTGTGCATCTACAACTTCCTGCAGTCGGCGCGGCTGCTGGCGGAGGCGATGGTGTCGTTCAACGACCACTGCGCCGTGGGCATTACTGCCAACTGCGAGAAAATGCACCACAATCTTTACAATTCGCTGATGCTGGTGACGGCGCTCAATCCGTATATCGGGTATGAAAACGCAGCCAAGACAGCGAAAAAGGCGTATAAGGAGAATATTTCGTTGAAGGAAGCGTGCGTGGCACTCGGCTTCTTGACGGCGGAGAAATTTGACGAGGTGTTCCATCCGGAACAGATGGTCTGATGGGTGAGGTTCAAGCTATGACATTCAGTTATTTTCCGGGCTGCACGCTGAAAACGAAAGGCAAGCAGCTCGACCTGTACGGCAGGAAAGCCGCGCAGGCGCTGGGGTTCGAGCTGCAGGAGCTGCCGGACTGGCAGTGCTGCGGCGCGGTGTATCCCATGGCGAAAGACGAGATCGCAACACGGCTGTCGTCCGTGCGCGCGCTGGTATCGGCGCGCGATGCGAGGCAGGAGCTGGTGACGCTGTGCTCGGCATGTCATCACGTGATCAAGCGTGTGAACGGCGATCTGCAGCACAATGAAACCATTGCCTCGCGTGTGCAGAATTACTTACAGCTGGACGTGCCGTATACCGGCGAAACGACGGTGCTGCACTATCTGGAGGTGCTGCGTGACCGCATCGGCTTTGACGAGCTGGCGAAAAAGGTCACAAATCCGCTCACGGGGCGGAAGATCGGCGCGTATTACGGCTGCCTGCTGCTGCGGCCCGGCAAGGAAATGGGCTTTGACGACCCGGAGAATCCGACGATCCTGGAGGATTTCATCCGCGCCATTGGCGCAGAGCCTGTTGTGTGGGTACGGCGCAATGAATGCTGCGGCGGCTATACCGTGGTCGAGGGCAAGGAATTTGCCGGCAAGCAGGTGGCAAAGCTCATGCAGAATGCCAAGGCGTGCGGCGCCAAGGAGCTGATCACCGCGTGCCCGCTTTGTATGTATAATCTCACCGCGAACGCGGAGAACGGGCTGCCGGTGCACTATTTCACCGAGCTGCTGGCCGAAGCGCTGGGCGTGAAGGAGGATGCCGAATGAACAAGGAATATCTGATCGAGGATATTAAACGCATTGCGGGCGTCAATCCGAGAAAGTGCATGAAATGCGGCAAGTGCTCCGGCGCGTGCCCGGCGTATGATGAGATGGACTATCATCCGCATCAGTTTGTGGACATGGTGGAAACGGGCCGCATTGACGAGCTGATGGCCTCACGCGGCATTTACCGCTGCCTGAGCTGCTTTGCGTGTGTGGAGCGCTGCCCGCGCAGTGTGGAGCCTGCGGTGCTCATTGAGGCTGTGCGCGACGCTGTGGTGCGCCAACAGGGTGCGGATCACTTGAAGGCCGAACGCATCCCGGAAATTCTGGACGAGGATATTCCGCAGCAGGCTATTACCAGCGCATTCCGTAAATATAAAAAGTAAGGAGGGAAAGCAATGCAGAGAATTGGTGTGTTTGTCTGCCACTGCGGCACGAATATTGCCGCGACGGTGGACGTTGCAAAGGTCGCTGAAACACTGGGCCACGAGCCGGGCGTTGTTTTCTCGACTGATTATCAGTATATGTGCTCGCAGAGCGGGCAGGACATGATCAAAAATGCCATCAAAGAGCACCGGCTCACGGGCGTAGTCGTGTGCTCCTGCTCGCCGCGTATGCATGAGCAGACGTTCCGCAAAACGTGTGCGTCTGCCGGCCTGAACGGCTATATGGTGGAGATCGCGAACATTCGCGAGCAGTGCTCCTGGATCCATAAGGACAAGGAAGAGGCAACAGAGAAGGCTGTCATTCTGGGCCGCGCGGCCATCGCCAAGGTGCATCTGAACGCGCCGCTTACTGCGGGCGAGAGCCCGGTGACAAAGCGGGCGCTGGTCATTGGCGGCGGCATTGCCGGTATTCAGACGGCACTGGACATTGCGGACGCCGGCTTTGAGGTGGACATCGTGGAAAAGAAGCCCACCATTGGCGGCAAGATGACACAGATCGACAAAACGTTCCCGACGCTGGACTGCGCGGCGTGTATCCTGACGCCGAAGATGGTGGAAGCGGCACAGAACGAAAAAATCAAAATTTACGCGTATTCCGAAGTGGAAGCCGTGAAGGGCTTTGTGGGCAATTTCCACGTGACCATCCGCAGAAAGGCGCGGTATGTGAACGAGGACGTTTGCACGGGCTGCGGCCTCTGCACCGAGAAGTGCCCGCAGAAAAAGGTGCCGAACGACTTTAACCTGGGCCTGGATACGCGGCGCGCCATTTACATTCCGTTCGCACAGGCTGTGCCGAAGATCGCGACGATCGATCCGAACTACTGCACGATGCTGAAAACCGGCAAGTGCGGCGTGTGCTCCAAGGTATGCACGGCGGGCGCCATCGACTATAAGCAGCAGGACACGCTGGTGGAACAGGAATACGGCGCGATCGTGGTGGCCACCGGCTTTAACCCGATCAAGCTCGACAAGTTTGACGAGTTTGCATACTCACAGAGCCCGGACGTGGTATCCTCGCTCGAATTCGAGCGTTTGATGAACGCGGCCGGCCCGACGGGCGGCACGCTGCTGCGGCCGTCGGACGGCACGCATCCGAAAACGCTGGTGTTCGTGCAGTGCGTCGGATCGCGCTGTGACGGCGCGGAGAAGGGCAAGCCGTACTGCTCGAAGATCTGCTGCATGTACACGGCGAAGCACGCCATGCTGTGCCGCGAAAAGTATCCGGACACGGATGTGTATGTGTTCTACATTGACGTGCGTACCCCCGGCAAGAACTTTGACGAGTTCTACCGCCGCGCGGTGGAAGAATACGGCGTACATTACATCAAGGGCATGGTCGGCAAGGTCGTGCCGGAGA
Organism: uncultured Oscillospiraceae bacterium; assembly: GCA_934630555.1. Taxonomy (GTDB): domain Bacteria; phylum Bacillota; class Clostridia; order Oscillospirales; family Oscillospiraceae; genus CAG-170. The sequence continues at coordinate 10,126 of CAKTXB010000027.1, read as the reverse complement.
ACGGCAAGCTGAAGGTGCAGGCGTCGGACCTGATCGGCAACCGGCAGCTGCATATTGACGCGGACATGGTGGTGCTGGCCGCGGCCATTGAGCCGGACGAATCGGCAAGACCGCTGGCGACGATGCTGACGGCTTCCATGGACACGAACGACTTCTTTACCGAAGCGCACCCGAAGCTGCGCCCGGTGGAGAGCCCCACGGCGGGCATCTTCCTCTCCGGTGCGTGCCAGGGGCCGAAGGACATCCCCGAAACCGTGGCGCAGGCCGGTGCGGCGGCATCGAAGGTCATTGGCTTGCTTGCCAAGGACCATCTGACGTGCAACCCGTGCGTGGCGCAGCCGGACGAGATGATGTGCAACGGCTGCTCCAGCTGCGAAAAGGTGTGCCCGTATGGCGCAATTACGTATATTGACAAGGAATTCAGAGGCCCGAACCGCACGACGCTCATCCGCCGTGTGGCGCAGGTGAACCCGGCGGTGTGCCAGGGCTGCGGCGCGTGCACGGTGGCGTGTATGTCCGGCGCAATGGACCTCAAGGGCTTCTCGAACAAGCAGATCATGGCGGAGGTGGATGCGATATGCAGGTAAATGAGAGCTGGAAACCCACCATCGTTGCTTTTTGCTGCAACTGGTGCTCCTATGCGGGCGCGGATCTTTCGGGCACGAACCGCCTGAACTATCCGGCGAACGTGAAGATCATCCGCATCCCGTGCTCGTGCCGTTTGAACCCGATGTTTATTCTGCGCGCGTTCCAGCGCGGCGCGGACGGCGTGATCCTGTGCGGCTGCCACCCCGGCGACTGCCACTACACGACCGGCAACTATTATGCCCGCCGCCGCATGACGCTGCTGTTCTCCATGCTGGACTATCTTGGCATCGAGAAGGAGCGCACGCGGGTGGAATGGGTGTCCGCCGCAGAGGGCGCAAAGTTTGCGGCCACGATGAATGACTTTGTGGCAACCATCACAAAGCTCGGCGAGAACCGCAGATTGGAGGACCTGAGATGCAAGGAGTAAAAGAAAAAGCCCTGGAGCTGCTCCGGAATGGCACTGTGGATCGGGTGCTTGGCTGGAAAGCGGGCGAGTTCTTCTACGACCTGACGCCGGCGGTGTTCACCACGGCGGAGGAGATCGAAAAGGACTTTGTGTGGAGTGCGTTCTCGGCTGCGAACCTCTCGAAATATCTTATTGCCGAATCCCGCAAGGACGGCAGAGTCGCGGCATTTTTGAAGCCGTGCGACAGCTATTCGTTTGTGCAGCTGCTCAAGGAGCACCGCATTTGGCGCGAACGCGTGTATGTTGTGGGCGTACAGTGCGATGGGATGTGCGACATCGACAAGATCCGCGCCGCGGGCTGTAAGGGCGTCACGGCGGTCACGGAGGACGGCGATACGCTGCGCGTGACGACGCTTACGGGCGAAAAGACCGTGAACAAGCAGGACGTGCTGCTCGGCCGCTGCACGGTGTGCAAGTCCAAAAAGATCGTGGAATTTGACGAGCTGCTCGGCGAACAGGGCGAGGTGCAGGATTCGGCCCGCTTTGAAGCGGTCGCGAAGCTCGAGGCCATGACGCCGGAGGAACGCTATGCGTTCTGGCGCGGCGAGCTGTCGCGCTGCATCCGCTGCAACGCCTGCCGCAATGTATGCCCCGCGTGCTCGTGCGAAAAGTGCGTGTTTGATAACCACGATCTGGGCACGGACAACAAGGCCGCAGCGGACAGCTTTGAAGAGAACTTTTTCCACATCATCCGCGCGTTCCACGTGGCGGCGCGCTGTACGGACTGCGGCGAGTGCTCGCGGGTCTGCCCGCAGCATATTCCGCTGCATCTGCTCAACCGCAAGTTTATCAAGGACATCAACGAGCTGTATGGCGAATATCAGGCCGGCGCGGACATGGACACGAAACCGCCGCTGATGAACTTCACCAAGGACGACTGCGAGCCGTCCGTCGTATATGAACGGGGAGGTGCAAAGGCATGAAAAAACTCCCGATCGCAAAGCTGCCGGCGCTGTTTGCGGCGATGAGCGGCGAAAAGACCCTGTATATCCCGGCGCAGGATGCGTCCGGTGTGAGCAAGTTCACCGTGTGGCAGGAGGGCATGACGCTTTCTGACGCGCTCAACACGGTGCGCAGCGCGAAGGATCTGTTCTTCCCGCAGGTGGAGAATCTTATGGGCTTTAAGGTCACGGGCAAGCAGATCGAGGTGCTGGAAAACCGCGATGTGACGGCGCCGTTTGTGCTGTTTGGCGTGCGCGCGTGCGACTGCCGCAGCTTTGATGTGCTGGACCGCGTGTTTTTGGCAGAGCCGGTGGACACGTACTACAAGACCCGGCGCGAAAACGGCACGATCGTGACCATGGCGTGCACCGAGCCGGAAGAAACGTGCTTCTGCGGCGCGTTCGGCATTGACGCCGCCGACCCGGCAGGCGATGTGACGTGCTGGATGGATGCGGAAAACCTTTACTGGCGCGCCAACACCGAAAAGGGCGTGGCGCTGACGGCGGCGCTCTCCATGCTGGAGGACGGCGGCGACGAGGCAGTCGCCGCGCAGCAGGCGCAGACGCGCGCAGTGCTTGGCAAGCTGCCGCTGCACGATCTGGATCTGTCCAAATTCGGCGCGGGCAAAACGAAGGCGTTTTTTGACCGGCCCGAATGGAAGCAGCTGTCAGAAAGTTGCCTGGGCTGCGGCACGTGCACGTTTGTGTGCCCGACCTGTCAGTGCTATGACATTCAGGAATTTAACAACGGCAAGACCGTGAAGCGGTTCCGCTGCTGGGACAGCTGTATGTACTCTGATTTTACGAAAATGTCTGCCGGTCAGCCGCGCCCGACGCAGCTTGAGCGGTTCCGCCAGCGGTTTATGCACAAGCTGGTGTATTACCCGGAAAACAACGAAGGGCTGTTCAGCTGCGTGGGCTGCGGGCGCTGCCTGCAGAAGTGCCCCATTCACATGAACATTGCCAAGGTCATCCGGACACTGGGGGAGGAAACAAAATGAAAAAGGATCCCTTGATCCCCAACATTGGCGTCGTCACGAAAATTCGCGTGGATACGCCGGACGTCAAGACCTTCCGCATTGTGGGTCTGGACGGCAAAAAGCCATTTGAGCACATTCCGGGGCAGTGCGCGATGCTCTCTATCCCCGGGGTGGGCGAGGCGCTGTTTTCCATCACATCTTCTCCCACAGAGGAGGAATTTGTGGAGTTCTCCATTAAAAAGTGCGGCTGCGTGACGCAGTGGCTGCACCAGATGGAGGAAGGTCAGCAGGTGACGCTGCGCGGCCCGTATGGCAACGGCTTCCCCGTGGACACGGCGTTCGCGGGCAAGGACTTGCTGTTCATTGCCGGCGGCATCGGCCTGGCGCCGCTGCACTCCGTCATCAACTACTGCCGCCACTACCGTGACCGCTATGGCAAGATCGACATTGTGTACGGCTCGCGCTCCAAGGAGGACCTGGTGGATTTCCAGGAGATCCTGGACGTATGGTGCAAGGAGGACGGCATCAACGTTCACCTGACCATTGACCGTGAGCAGCCGGAGTGGGACGGCCACGTGGGCTTTGTGCCGAACTATGTGAAGGAGCTGGGCTTTTCAACGGACAAGACGGTCGTGATGTGCGGCCCTCCCATCATGATCAAGTTCACCCTTGCGGGCCTGATGGAGCTGGGCTTTGCCCGCACGCAGGTGTATACGACGATGGAGCTGAAGATGAAGTGCGCGCTGGGCAAGTGCGGGCGCTGCAACATCGGCAGCAAGTATGTGTGCAAGGACGGCCCGGTGTTCCGCTTTGACCAGCTCGATGAGCTGCCCAATGAATATTAAGGAGAAACAGCGATGGAAAAAATGGTAAATGTTTTTCTGTTCGGCAAAAAATATGAAGTGCCGGCCAGCCTCACCATCATGGAGGCCATGGAGTATGCCGGGTATCAGCTGGTACGCGGCTGCGGCTGCCGCAACGGCTTCTGCGGCGCGTGCGCGACCATCTACCGCATTGCGGGCGACCGGGAGCTGAAGGCGTGCCTGGCCTGCTCCACACGCGTGGAGGACAATATGTATGTGGCCACACTGCCGTTCTTCCCGCTGGTGAAGGAAGTCTACGACATTGAAAAGGTCCGTCCGGACGAGCGCATCATGATGCAGCTGTATCCGGAGATCTACTCCTGCGTGGGCTGCAACGCCTGCACGAAGGCGTGCACGCAGGGCCTGAACGTTATGCAGTACATTGCCTATGCGCAGCGCGGCGAGTATGAAAAGTGCGCGGAGGAATCGTTTGACTGCGTGATGTGCGGCGTCTGCTCGTCGCGCTGCCCGGCTGGTATTTCGCACCCGCAGGTGGCCATGCTGGCCCGCCGGCTGAACGGCAAGTATCTTGCCCCGCACTGTGACCACCTGGATGCGCGCGTGCAGGAGATCCGCGACGGCAAGTTTGAAAAGCTCATTGAAGATCTGATGGGCAAGCCTCTGGCGGAGATCCAGGAGCTGTACAACCACCGGGAAATTGAGAAGTAAGGAGGGAAAAGTCCATGTATACTGATCCGAAAATGCTCGAATCCATCCGCAAGGTGGAGGCGGCCCGTGAGGCAAACATCCGGCTTGACCCCCGCAGAATGACGGCAGAGGAGAAGGACGTGCTGCTGAAGACGTACCATCCCGACTACCGCGAAAATCAGTTCACGGTGCTGGACTTTGGCCCGAACAAGGGCGAAAAGGTGCCCACAGAGCTGGCGTCGCTTCTGGAAGGCACGTCGCGCATTCTGGACAAGAAGATCGACCTGTCCTGCCCGGACTATGAAACCGATGTGCTCATCATCGGCGCAGGCGGCGCGGGCTGCTCAGCGGCCATTGAGGCCGACAAGGCCGGTGTGAAGGTCATGATGGTGACGAAGCTGCGCATGGGCGACGCGAACACGATGATGGCCGAGGGCGGCATTCAGGCAGCGGACAAGCCGAATGATTCGCCGGCGCAGCACTTCCTGGACGCCTATGGCGGCGGCCATTTTGCAGCGCAGAAGGATCTGCTTTACAAGCTTGTTACCGAGGCGCCGGAGGCTATTTCGTGGCTGTCGGACCTGGGCGTGGAGTTTGACAAGACACCGGACGGCACGATGATCACAACGCACGGCGGCGGCACGTCGCGCAAGCGGATGCACGCGGCCAAGGACTATTCCGGCGCGGAGATCATGCGCACGCTGCGCGACGAGGTGCTGAACCGGCAGATCCCGGTGGTGGACTTTACGTCGGCCATTGAGCTGATCAAGGATGAGACCGGCCGCTGCGCAGGCGCGGTGCTGATGAACATGGAAACAAAGCAGCTGTATGTGGCGCGTGCCAAGACGGTCATTCTGGCTACGGGCGGCGCGGGGCGGCTGCACTATCAGGGCTTCCCGACCTCGAACCACTATGGCGCAACGGCGGACGGCCTTATTCTGGGCTATCGCGCGGGCGCAAAGCTGCTGTATGCCGATACGCTGCAGTACCATCCGACCGGCGCGGCTTTCCCGGCGCAGATCTACGGCGCGCTGGTTACGGAAAAGGTGCGTTCCGTGGGCGCGATGCTCGTCAACTGTGACGGCGAGGTGTTCATGAACCCGCTGGAAACGCGCGACGTGGCGGCGGCGTCCATCATCCGGGAGTGCTCGGCGCGCGGCAAGGGCGTTAAGACGCCGCTTGGCGACGCAGTTTGGCTGGATACGCCGATGATCGAGCTGAAAAACGGCGTGGGCACGATCGAAAAGCGCATTCCGGCTATGATGCGGATGTTCGGCAAGCATGGCATTGATATTCGCACCGAGCCGATCCTGGTGTACCCGACGCTGCACTATCAGAATGGCGGCCTGCATATCACCCCGGATGGCCAGACAGACGTGGAGAACCTGTTTGCGGCCGGTGAGGTCGTGGGCGGTATCCACGGGCGCAACCGCCTGATGGGCAACAGTCTGCTGGATGTGATCGTCTTTGGCCGCAACGCGGGTATCCATGCCTCGGAAAAGGCCAAGGGCGTGACACCGGGCAAGGCGACGCTCAGCCATCTGGAGGCGTTTGAGGCCGAGCGTGCCAAGTGCGGCAAGGCGGCTGAAAAGCTCTCCCCGCAGCTGCTGCCGGACTATGCACGGCGCGAAGAACCGACTCTGGCAAAAGAATAAAAAGGCCGAGGCCGCGCAAACCCGGTGCGCACGAAGGAGCTTGCCGGGAGCGCGCGGTGCGGCTGGTCTATAAAACTAGGAGAGTTAAGAGGAACTACGTCATGTCATTTTCAATGAACGCCGCCAACTTCCTGATGCTGTCGGTCTTTGCCATTGCGGCAGTGGGATATATTCTGGGACGCATCACCATCAAGGGGATCAGCCTTGGTACGGCCGGCGTGTTTGTTATCGCACTCATCTACGGCGCGTTTTTCGGACTGAGCTTCAACTCCAAGTTCGTTCTCGAGGAGGTCAACTATGCCTCACAGGCGCTGAAGATCGTGGAAAACCTGGGGCTTGTGTTCTTTGTCACGTCCGTCGGCTTCATCGCCGGTCCGAACTTCTTCAAGAACATGAAGCACAACTTCAAGTCCTATGTGCTGCTGGGCTTTGTCATCATCTTCTCTGGCGGCATCGCGGCTGCGCTCTGTCTGCTCGTTGCCCGCGCGCTGGAGAGCGGCACGCCGGGCTATGACCCGCAACAGCTCACGGCCATCATCACCGGCCTTCTGTCGGGCGCGCTGACGTCCACCCCGGCGTTCTCGGCCACGAAGGAGGCCGTCGCAGCACAGTATCAGGACGCCGTCACGGTCGGCTACGGTATCGCGTACCTGTTCGGCGTCATTGGCGTGGTGCTGTTTGTGCAGCTCATGCCGCGCATTCTGCACGCTGATATGGACGAGGAAGTGCGCAAGATCACGCACGTGGAAACGGGCGATGTGGAAAAGTTCAAAGGGAGACTGCTGGAGTTTGACGACTTTGGCTTTACGCCGTTTGCATTGGCCGCAGTGCTGGGCATTCTGGTCGGCTCCGTGAAGCTGTTCGGCTTCTTCTCGCTCACCACCACGGGCGGCACGCTGCTCATCTCGCTCGTGTTCGGGCACTTTGGCCATGTCGGACGCGCCGACCTGATGCCGAGCAAAAAGGTGCTCGAGACGTTCCGGGAACTTGGCCTGATGGTGTTCCTGATCGGCGCGGGCGTGTCCGGCGGCATGAGCTTTGTGCGTTACTTTAAGCCGATCTACTTCGTCTACGGCATCGTGATGACGCTGCTGCCGATGATCCTCGGATATTTGGTGGCGCGGTATATGCTGAAGCTGAACCTGCTGAACATTCTGGGCTCCATCACGGGCGGCATGACGTCCACCCCGGCACTCGGCACGCTCATCCATGTGGCGGGCACAAGCAACGTGGCCTCGGCCTATGCGGCGACGTACCCCATTGCGCTGATCGCTGTGGTGTTGGTGACACAGTTCCTTGTGACGGTTTTCTAAAAGCATGACAAAGCCCGCCTGTACCGACTGGTACAGGCGGGCTTACAGATTGTCAAAAAAGCCTCGCAGAGTTCGCGCCAGCAGGCGCGAAAATAATTCTAGTCATTTTCGGCGGCGGCGTGTACGTCGCCGAAAATACTTTACGTCATGCAAGTTGCGTGAGCCTCCAAGAGCACAAGCTATGCGCAGTGCGATTGGCCAAGGCGAACCCATGCAGAACGAAGTTCAGTCGTGGAATTTGTGCGCTTACAGCGCACAAATGATGCGCGAGGCATGGCGCAAACCTTCTCAAACGCGAACCCAGCGCAGCGGTCCGCGTTTGAAAGCGTGTCAAAAATACTTTTTTGACACGCTCAAAGCCCGCCTGTACTGACTGGTACAGGCGGGCTTAATTTTAAGCGGCGGGGCTGCTTGCGGGAAGCCAGGGGTTATTGGGCAGGGGGTCTGTGGGATCCCAGACGCGGCGGGGGTCATTCTGGTCAATGGTGGGCGCGGCCGGGCGCGAGGCGGGCAGCGTTTCCAGTTCGTCGATCATCTCGACCTCGGTGCCAGCGGGTATATTGTCGTAGATCCACTTGGAGGCTTCCACCGTGAGGCGGATGCAGCCCATGGACGCCCGTGTGCCGAGCAGATTGTATTCGTCGTATTCCAAATCGTTCGGGTTCTTTGTGTAATACGGCACGGTGTGGAAAAGAATGTTATCGGTGATGCGTGTGACATATTGGCCGTAGACGTAGTTCCAGTTTGTTTTTTTCGAGCCGAACAGCGTGTGCCAGCGCAGATGCTCCCCCGTGCGGAACGTGCCGCGCGGCGTGGCCTTGCCGGTGGAGCAGAGGAACATATTTTGCAGCAGAGAGTATGTACCATCCGCCGCCTGCGCCCAGACGATGACGATGTTCTGGAAGCGGCTGACGGTAATGCGATAGGGCTTTGCGAGTGCGGCAAGGCGCGCGTAGTGCGCCGCGTCGTAGTTTTGGATGTTCAGCGTGCCGGTGTAAGTCCATTGCTCTTCGCCGCAGGTGAGCACGGCGGTGATCGCATTACTTGCCGGCGTGTCCGCGGAAAAGCAGACGGTGATGCGCGTGTAGGCGATCTCTCCGCGCTGTACGAGCACGGGCTGCGGCTCGGAATACTGCACGCCGTTGCGATACCACACGACCGTGCCGGGGCGCGAATAGTTCCGGGGCAGATTTTCAAAGCTGAGCACAGCAGTGGCTGTTGGCTCCGACGGTGAGGCAGTTTGAATGGTGAGTGAGGCGTCCAGCGGCTGGGATGTGGCAGGCTGCTTTTTAGACGAGGCAGCGGCGGCCGGCAGGCAGAGCAGCACCAGCAGCGCCGCAGCGGACAGCAGACGGGTAAGATGTTTCATGGCAACTCCTGACGGAAAATTTCTCTGATTGTCATTATACAGCAAACCGACCGAAAAAGACAACAGTGGATTTTTGCGGTCTGGATGTGCTATACTGTAAAAAAGACCATACGAGAGGGGGCGGCGGGATGTATCCCAAACGAAAGCCAAAATCGGATCGGGAGCGTTTTTTGGAGGCGTTTGAAAAGAAGGTCGGCGCAGCGCCGGAGGTGTATGTGCGCCGGAAACTGGCTGCGGGCGTTGAAGAAGCGCGGCTGCGGCAGCTGTATGACCTGCTGGCTGTTGAGATCGCACGGCGGACGCACAGTTCGGCGATCCGTTATGATGATCTGCAGCGGGCGGCGCAGACACCGGCGGGCCGCATCACACGCCACGCGGCACAGGCCAGAGTACCGGTGTGCGCACGCTGCGGCGCGCAGATGGTGCTGCGCACGGCACAGAAGGGCCCGCGCAAGGGTCAGCGCTTTTGGGGCTGCTCCAACTATCCGGTGTGCCGGTATACAAAGGAGTACGGCGCGCAATGACACAAAATTACAAGCTGACCATCCGCTATGACGGCTCGCGCTATTACGGCTGGGAGCATCAACCGGACAAGCCCACCATTCAGGGCAAGCTCGAGGATGTGCTCACGCGCATGACCGGTGTGCCAGTGGACGTTATCGGCGCGGGGCGGACGGACGCGGGCGTTCATGCGCGGGCCATGGCGGCAAACGCGGTGCTGGACACGGCGCTTGCGCCGGAGGAAATTCAGGATTACATGAACCGCTATCTGCCGGACGATATTTGCGTGCTGGATGTGCGCGCAGCGTCAGAACGCTTTCACGCGCGGTACAAGGCTGTTGGCAAGACGTACTGTTACACATGCTATGTGGGGCGGCTGAAGCCGGTATTTGACCGCAAATACGTGCTGACGCTTGATTATGAGCCAGACGTGGAAGCCATGCAGCGCGCCGCGGCGCTGCTGGTGGGGGAGCATGACTTTAAGAGCTTCTGCGGCAACCCGAAAATGAAAAAATCCACCGTGCGGCTGGTGGACTCCATTGAGATCGTGCGCAAGCGCGACTATATTTATTTAAATTTCCACGGCACGGGCTTTTTGCAGAACATGGTGCGCATTCTGACGGGTACGCTTTTGGAGGTCGGTCAGGGCAAGCGCGCGCCGGAGCAGATGCCGGATATTTTGCAGGCACGTGACCGCACACGTGCGGGTTACACGGTGCCGCCGCAGGGGCTGTGTCTCATGAAGGTCGATTATTGAATGCAAAAAAGGAGCGGAACACCGCTCCTTTTAGGGTGTATTCTT
>CAKTXB010000026.1 GCA_934630555.1 uncultured Oscillospiraceae bacterium | reverse complement strand
GGCTCTCACCCGTCAGTGCGCTGGTGTTCAGGCTGGCTGTTCCCTCCACGATCACACCGTCCAGCGGTACTTTTTCACCCGGCTGCACCACGATGATGCTGCCCACTTCCACTGTGTCGGGGTCGACCTGCTGCAGCTGACCGTCCACTTCCATATTCGCATAGTCGGGCCGGATGTCCATGAGCGCTGAGATGTTCCGGCGGCTCTTGCCCACGGCATAGCTCTGGAACAGCTCGCCGATCTGATAGAACAGCATAACGGCGATGCCTTCCACATAGTCGCCGCTCTTCGTCCAGATGGCCACGGCAAACGCGCCGATCGTTGCCAGCGCCATGAGAAAATTCTCATCAAATGCGCGGCCGTTGGCAATGCCCTTCCCGGCCTTTTTCAGAATGTCATAGCCAATGATCAGATAGGCGGCTACATAAGCCGCCAGCTGCAAAATGCCTGTGATGGGAATGAATTTCAGAGCAATGAGCATCGCCGCTGTGATCAGGATGCGGATGAGCATCTTTTTCTGTTTCTTTGTCATAATAACTGCTCCTTCATTGACCTTGCGATCCTTCATAGAAATGGAACGCTGTGCGCGCCATTTCCTCTGTTCCATTACAGTTCGATCTCGCAGTCCGGCTCGACTTTCTTGCACGCCTTGACAACAGCCTTCATAACAGCCTTTTCATCTGCGCCGTCGGCAAATTCCACGATCATCTTCTGCGTCATGAAGTTCACGGTCGCCCTGGCAACGCCCTCTGTTTTCTTCGCGGCTTCCTCCATCAGATTTGCGCAGTTTGCACAGTCCACTTCAATTTTGTAGGTCTTTTTCATACTACAGTTCCTCCGTTTCAAATCCGTGTTCTTAATTAAACGCTTGCTTAATCGTTATGGCTGTAGTATACTGTCAGCAGTACTGAAAATCAACCTGTTTTGCGCCAGTTTACCCAAACGGGCGAACGGTATTTCCAAAACGGATAAACGGAGGCTGCAAATGTCTGATTTTATCCTTCCCCACGACCATGGTGACCAAAAGCACGCTGAAAAGCTCCACCAAACGCTCATGGATATAGCCCATTTTGCCGCCGTGTCTGATATATTCAAGCAGCTCAGCGACCCCACGCGTGTGCGTATTTTCTGGCTGCTGAGCCATCAGGAAGAGTGTGTTATCAACCTGGCCGCCATGCTGGAAATGTCAAGCCCGGCCGTGTCACACCATTTGCGTGCACTGACAGACAGCAGCCTGCTCATCAGCCGCCGCGACGGCAAGGAAGTCTATTACCGTGCCGCCGATTCAGAGCTCACGCGCCTGCTGCACGAGATCGTAGAGCAAGTCATGCAGATCGCCTGCCCCGAAAAAGCCGTCGATCTGCAGGCTGAGCAGACACAGCTCATTCAGGATGTACACCGCTATCTCACCGAGCACGTCTCCGAGCGCATCACCATTGAAGCGCTTTCGCACCGGTTCCTCATAAACACGACCACGCTCAAACGCGTGTTTAAAGAAGTCTATGGAGAAACCATTGCCGCCCACATGAAGCGCCACCGCATGGAGCTGGCCGCATCCCTGCTTTTAAAAACGCAGGACGATGTTGCAGCTATTGCGCAAGCTGTCGGCTATGAAAGCCAAAGCCGCTTTACGGTGGCGTTTAAAGAGGTCTACGGGCTGCTGCCTACAGAATATCGCAGACAGCACAGCACATAACGAAACGCGAACCGCTGCGCTGGGTTCGCGTTTGAAAAGGCTTGCGCCATGCTGCGCGCATAATTTTTGCGCCTTTGGCACAAAAATTCCACACTTGCATGGCGTAAAGTATTTTCGGCGACGTACACGCCGCCGCCGAAAATGATCCGGACTTTTTTCGCGCCTGCGGGCGCGAACTCTGCGAGGCTATTTGATAGACTGAAACGGAACGCACAGCTGTGCGTTCCGTTTTTACAGTTTTCTGTATCTATCATTGCGCCGTCGGCTCGGCAAGCCAGTCGCTGTCGTAGTGCTCCTGGAGCCGTGCGCAGTCCATGATCAGCACATAGAATACGCGGCCATAATAGCTGTTGTCCACAATGCGCCCATGGTCCAGTACCGGGCGGTAGCTGCCATCTTTCATGGCAAAACGGAAGCGAACATAGTCGTTTGCGCCATCCGTCTGTGCGTTGATCTGCCGCCAAATGCTCTCCTCTGTCTTGGCTATATCATCCGGATGCAGCAGTCCGGAAAAACGGCGGCCGCAAAATGTCATGAATTCATCAAAATCACTGCACCCTGCAAATTGGATCATTTCATCATTCGCAAACAACATTTCATCGTTTGCCGGATCTGCACGATAGATCAGGAACGCACCCGGAAGATTCTCCGAGACATCCCGCAGCGCAAAGCCAAGCTGCGAACGTTTTTCGTGGTACAGATCCGGCCGATATGCCATCATGCCGTGTTTGCCGCTGAGCTTGACCTCATACAGTGCCATGTCGGCGCGGCTGATCAGCGTTTGCGTCTCATGTGGGTCAGAGCTGGCATCGGCATATCCCACGGAGATGCCGAACTCGTGGGTGTGCGCGCCGTGTGAGAACGTGCGGGGCTCTGTCGCAAAACAGTGAATGAGTATTTCCGCCTGCGCACAGGTCGTATTTTTCAAAATAACACAGAACTCGTCGCCACCAATGCGGCTCAAAATAGCATTGTCCGGAAAGGCTGCGCGCATCTGGTCAGCCAGCAGGCGCAGCACCTCGTCGCCTGTGGCGTGACCGTAGACATCGTTGATGAATTTAAAATCATCCACGTCTATCAGAACACCCACACATGGTTCGTCGCCGCGCTTTTCCAGATACCGCGCCATTTCATTGTCCACGCCGTGACGGTTCAGCAGCCCTGTCAGTGCATCCGTTGTGGCTATTTTTCGCAAAAAACGACGCCGTTCTTCCAAAATCAGCAACCCCACGCTCAGCACCACACTGAGCAGCACGATCGCAATGCAGCACAACAGCAAAATCGTAGCACGCGTGCTGTGCTTCCAGCCGTTGATCGGCGCGACCTCCAGCTTCCATGCACAGTTTCCGATCTTAAAGGAATATGATGCCGGATCCTCCAACTCTGTGCCGGAGCTGTCCACAACTTCATAGTCTGTGCTGATAGGATAGGAATCTTTTGACAGGCGGTATTCGTAGCCAAAGCCCGTCAGCGCCCGAATGGAATCAGCAAATATCTCCGGCACACGAATGATGACAACAGTAAAGCCCCAAAATGTCCGCGTGCCGTTTTCATCTTCCAAAAATACGGGATTGCGCACAGCCAGCCCCCGCCCGCCCTGCTTCAAATCCAGCGGGCCTTGCAGCGTGACCATATCATGGTCGCGGCCATAGCGCACGATCTGCCCGCGCACGGGGTCGGAAAACAGGTCGATCTTACTGGCTTCATTGCCCGCTTCCGGATAAATCTCTGTTACAATGCCATCCGGGGCAAGCTGGACGCTCTGCATATGCTCCGAGATCAGATTTTGGGCGATTTTCTGAAATCCATCCAATTTGCCATTCTCGCTGATAATGATCTGTTCCAGTGCCTCGGTCACATAGATGCCGCGTTCCATATCCTCGATCATACGCTGAGAGTAACTCACGGCATTCAATTCTGCTGTTGCATAAGCCTGCTCACGGCGGCTGCGGCGCGTAACGCGAGCAGCATAAAGCACCACACTCATGCCAAAAATCAGGATCAAAAGTGGAATAACAAACTCTATTCTCAACTTTTTTACCCCAGATCGTCGCATGGCGTATGCTTCCTTTCCTGCCTCTGCCGTTTATCCTCTGCCGCATTTTCATTTTATTATACACAATTCATCAGTATTTTCAATAGCTTCACACATCGTCTCGATTTTAATTTTTTCTAATTGGCTCTAGCAATTCCTGTCAGAGTACTGTATAATATATATATAGATATTTTAGCTCGTTCTTTTGTTTGAGACTGATAAATTAGTATTAGAGAATGAGTAGGATCGCAAAGAACAGCACCACGCTTCCCATATTCTGCTTGTGAATGGCGAAAAGAACATCTGTGGCGGCGTGAAGGCCAGCATGGCCAAGCCCGTGCTCAACGGTCATGCAGCCACACGGTTCCTCCGGCCCTCCGACCACCTTGCGGCCGGCTCCACTCCCGTCATTGCCATGGCGGCCAATGCTTTTGTAAAGGATGTGCAGGGCGCTCCGGACTCTGGCATAAACGCGCATATTACCAAGCTCGTCAGTCTGGAAACGCCGAAAAACGTGCTGGCGCCGTGCATCCCAAAATACCCCCCTCGCACCCCTGCCCCAGCACCCCCCATGGCTGCACTCCACCCCCCTAGAGTGCAGCCAAACCTTTTCTTGGCAACAATTCAAAACAGCCTGCACAGGCCCGGAATGCTTAAGCGGTTCCCATGCCTGTGCATAAATGGCCGTACGATCGGCTGGCTCTTTTCCAGAACTTGTGTTATACTGATAAAAAACGCAGGAGGCAGGCCAACATGGACGAACTCATATTTTCTGCCGGACTCTTAAAAAAGCTGGCCCGTCTGCGGCAAAACACGTTGTCGGTTCTGGAAGCGCCCGCAGGCTATGGTAAAACAACGGCAGTCCTGCACGCGCTGTCGGATGTGCATACGCCCGCAGTCTGGTACACCGGTGTGGAAAGTCTGCCAGACACGAGCTTCCCATGGCTGGTGCAGCAGCTTGCAAGCAGCGATCCTGTCGCCGCACAGCCGCTTGCACCCTTTACCACCCTGAACCGCAGCAACGCGGCACAGGCGGCACAGGTGCTCCGCACGCTGCCAGTCCGTCAGCCGCTGACGCTGGTCTTTGATAATTTTCAATTTGCCGCCGATAACTGGCCGCCGCTGATTTTTGACGCACTGGCCAAACGTCCGCCGGATGGTCTGCACGTTATTTTCATCACCCAGACGCTCGGCCGCCTGCGGCCTGTGTGTGAGGCGCTGGAGAGCAGCATCTGCTTTCTGCGCGCGCAGGATCTGCTGCTGACTGTGCAGGACATCTGTGCCATATCGGCTCAGACCGGCCGCCCATGCACACCAGCACAGGCGGAAGAAATTCTGCGCCGGACCGGTGGCTGGGCCGCAGCTGTCGCTCTTTGTATGCAGGCCGGCCGTGACGCCGCGGGCGGAGACCTCAATGCGCTGCTTTACGCACACTTCTGGGCGCGGCTGAACGAGGCGCAGCGCGAAGCCGCACTGCGCCTATGCCTGTTCGACCGTATCACGCCGGCGCTGGTAGACGCTGTTCTTCCGCCGGAACTGCTCCCCGGTGCGGCCCGGGAGCAGCTGCTGCGCCGTGCGCCGCTCATCCGGCAGGCGCCGGGGCAGCGAGAATATTATCCGCACGAGCTGCTGCTGCATTTTCTGCACGCGCAGCTGGAAGCATCCAACGATACATTCCGCCGCGCGGTCTATCGCAGTGCCGGGCAGTGGTATCGTCAAGCCGGGGCTGTAAAGGCCGCCGTGGACTGCTTTTTCCGCGCTGCGGATGACGAAGGCGTGCTTTCCTGCCGACTGGTCGGCCTCATCACGGAACACTTTTCAGGCGTCAGCTACACGGAGCTTGCCAAAACCGTCCTGCGCCGCTGCCCGGAGCAAACGCAGCGCCGCTACCCTCTGTCGCTGCTGCGGCTGTGCTACGCGCTGTATGGCGGCTGTGAATTTGCAGAGTTTTCGCGCCAGATGGCCCGCGTCCGCGCGCTGCTGGAAACGCTTCCTGACCAGCATTGGCTGGGCGAATGGGAGCTGCTGGACGCGTTGGAGTCATTCCCGGATCTGGCCGGCATGGACGCGGCCTACGCCCGCGCGGAAGCGCTCTTGACGCATCCCTCTGAGCTGTTTATTCCCGAAGAACCGTTTTTCTTTGGCTGCGCGTCCATGTGGTATCTGTTTTACGCCGAGCCCGGCCAGATGATGGCCACTGCCGACCAACTGGACGCCGTGCTGGCCCGCTATAACCGCCTGACAAACGGCCATGCCGCCGGTGCGGCGGAGATCTACCGCGGAGAAGCCTGCTCCGTGCAGGGGCTGTTTTCGGAATCGGATATTCTGGCTCATCAGGCCGCGCTGCTCTCCGAGCAGGCGCAAAACGCCTCGGCGACCTATGGTGCGGCGCTGCTGCTGGGCATCAACGCCATCTACCGTGCCGACATGGCGGGGCTGCAAAAGGCTGTGGACTATCTGGAAAACAAAGCGCAGGGCTACGCGTTCCTGCGCGGCACAAGCATCGGTACATACATGGTGGAAACCGTGCGCGGTTATCTGCTGGGGCTTATGATGGAAACAGGCCGCTCCGCATTGTGGACACAGGGCAGGGCTGATTCCCTGTCCGACCTCACGTTCACGAATTTTATGATCAAAACCTGCCGCATCACCGATCTGCTGCTCAAAAAGGAGTACCAGCGCGCCATCGCTTCTGTGGAGGCGTCACTGAGGCTTGACCCGCGGCTCATCTCCGCCGCCGCACGAAATTTTATGTACTGCGGGCTGACGCTCTGCTACATGGCGATCGGCCGCCCCGGCAAAGCCGCCGAATGGCTGGACCGCGCGCTCACCATCGCGGAGCAGGATAAAAACTACACGTTCCTCGCCTGCTTCCGCAAGTATTTTCAGGTGCTCTTCCTTCTGCCCGGTATCGCCGTGCACCACGCGCGGGCCATCCGCGAGATCAAGGCTCTGCAGATCCACTATACCCGCGCCGACGAAAGCCGCATTTTTGCCATGCTGGACGAAGTGCCGGAGATGAAAGAGGCGCTGACTGAACGTGAGCGTGAGGTGGCCGAGCTGGCTGCCCGCGGCCTGCGCAACAGTGAGATCGCCGCCGCGCTGCACATCTCAGAAAACACGGTGAAATGCCACCTGAAAAACGCGTTCCAGAAGATGAACATTGACCGCCGCAGCCGCCTGCTTGAAATGCTGCGCTGAAAATACCACCCGAACGGGTGATATGGTTTTGCAGCGCTGCGTGGTATAATTTTGGTACTAATATTCCGGCATACTGTCCGGAGGGAAGGGGGAACTGATGAAAAAGAGGATCATTTCCATGGTGTTGGCGCTGGTGCTGACACTGTCGCTGCTGCCCATGCAGGTGTTTGCCAAGGTCGGCGCCACTGGTGGCTGGATGATGTTCGGCGGGCCAGTGCCTGTCGTCACCAAGCTGGAGGGCACCAATGGGGGCTCGCAGATCTGGTCGATGAAGGTCGCTGACAAAAAGGGCGGCACGCCCAACGGCGAGGGCATCGAGTTCTATCTGGCGATCAACGGCCCGCACGCGGGCAAGTCGGTCACCAGCTCCGCCCGCTATCACCATCAGGCGTACACCATGGACTCCATTAACCTTGGTGTCTATGAGCAGGCGCGCTTCACGCTCCAGACCGGCAAAACACAGAAGGAGCTGAAGCTGGAGAAGATGGAGGTCATCGACCCGGATAAAGAGCCCGGCTTCAGCAATTATTTTCCCTATGAAGTGCCGTCCAATGGCGCGCTGACCGTCCGCTGCACCTTCAGCGGCTACGGCAGAGGCGAAAAGGAGGTCATGTGCTACATCTCCTACCACATCGCGAAGCTCGGCGACGGTGTGACCGATGGGACATGGACAGTGGAAGCCGACAATCATGAAAACAGCCATACCTACGCGGTCGTCGCGCGCGCCGCGTGGGGCCCCGGCGGCGTGCCAACGGACAATTTTCCGGACTTTGCATTCCGCTATTTTCAGGATTTCCGCGGCTTCTCCCGCATGGGTCATGCCCGCGGGGAGGCTAACAGCGCACATGTCCTGATCAGCCGGGACTATGGTGAACAAAGCCAAAAAAGCACCGATGTCACCGCCGGCCTCGGCCGCAGCAGTCTTTGGGAGCAGCGCGCCGGTTCGAATCAGATCACCGAGGTCTACTCCGACAGCTATGGCGTGGACAACCCCTTTTTGCTGGCGGATTGGCCGAACAATTCGGATGCCGGCTGCGGGGACTTAGACCCCACGCGCTTCGTGGCCTATGACGCAAAGGCGGACTGCCTCACCGCCGAGTCCGGCGGCCCTACGATCGGGGCTGGAGGCGGTAAACGCACCTATGCGCGTGCGATGCACGTCTGGGGCTTCCGCGACGTATACAGCAAGAATGAGGGGCAGGTGGAGGATCCCAAGTTCACCGACCCGGACAAGGTCACCATCCCGCAGAACGCCAGCAAGCTGGGGCTTTACCAGTCGGACAGCGGCGTGGTCGTCGCCGCGCTGATTGACGATGTGATCACCAGAAAGCTCCAAACGCTCTACGGCGATCCGCTCTGCACCCTGCGCGGCAATTTTAAGCAACAATCCGACGGAACGGGCAAGTATTACGAATTTACCGACAATAAGCTCGCCCTGACGCCCACCATCACCGCCACGTGGCCGGCAAGCGACCACTTCTACGTCCGCGTGGATGAGAACGGGCTGCTCACGAGCTTTGACACCACCTCCATGGTGCAGTACTCCACGCCGAGCTTCAAGCTCTATTGGGGCAAGGAGCCGACGACACCCGCCGCTCAGCTTACGATAGAGGATGGGCTGCTGACGCTCAACATGAAGCCGTCTGACAACGCTGTGCTCGTGTTCATCGACATCCCGCAGGTCAGCAGCCTCATTGACAAGGCACAGCTCAAGCCGGACGGCAATATCATCCTCTCCGGGCAGATGGGGCTGGATCTGATCCTGAATTGCAACCCTAAACAGCTGCTCACGCTGCATGAGCTGGGCTACGGCCCGAAGGGTACGGAGTTCAAGCAGAACGGCATCAATGCGACCGGCTATCTGGATACTGCCTCGCTGCTGGGTCTGGAGCTTGCCAAGCTCCAGGCGAACATCAACACGTTCCAGGGCCGCGAGGTCTACGACTTCTCGCTGGAGCTCAACGCCTTCGATCTGTTTGAAACGGACGCGCAGCTGGAGCTCAAGCGGCTGAACAACGGCCGCCTTGCGCCGAATAAGCTCTACTTCTTCCTTGCGGTGCAGCCGGGTATCCCCATCGCGCCGCCCGTGCCCACGGCGTTCCTGCGCGGCGGCGGCGGCGGCTTTGACGGGCTGGCCGATACCATCAACGGCGACTATATCGGCATCCCGCCCATCCAGCTCAAGCTCACTGCGGCGGGCGACTATCTCAAGGTGCTCAAGGGGCGGCTGCATCTGACGCTCGGCCCGAGCTATCTGGAATACGCGGGCACGAACATTCAGCTTGCCGGCGCGGACATTGTGGACAGCTACAAGATGTACCTGCGTCTGACCGGCGAGGAGCGCACCTATCTGGATGTCAAATACACCGGCGTGCGCGCGGGCGGCGGCATGGGGCTGGTGCTCAAGGCACCGCAGGGCGACGCCGCGATCTTTGAGGTCGATACCAACGTAGAGGCGAGTATGTTCGGCGGGCTGGATAATTACAAAGCGCCCAACTGGGCGTACCTCCAGCTTGACAGCCGCGGCAGCATCCAGGCAAACGTAAAGATCCCCAAAAAGATCGGTAGGCTGAGCATGGGCAAGATCGGTGGGCGCACGCTGGCAAGCGCCAATGCGGACTTCATCCTCGGCGGGCAGACGGCGATGCGGGTCGCAAAGGGCACCTCCTTCTCCGACGCCGCCAAGTCCGCATGGGATAGCCTCAGCATCTATGGCGGTCTGTCGCACACCGGCAGCTTCCTGCTGACGCACTGGCGCGTATTCTATGTCATTCCCGACCATGTCGGCGGTGCTTTCCATCTGGTCAGAGACATCAACAGCGGCTGGAGTCTGGAGCAGGAGATCGACAAAAACGCGTGGTACGTCGGCGGAAGGCGCAGCGCCTCGACACAGGTCACGTCGATACCGCTCGGTGTGCTCCGTGACGACGAGACCGGCGAGCAGGTCGGCATCGCCGTGCTGGAGACCAGCCTGTTTGAGCTGCCGGTCGCAGAGCCTCAGGACGCGCTGTATGCCGTTAAGGGCGCGGACGGACGCTATTTTGAAGAGATCACCTCTCCGTCTGATAACACCGGCGCCGCGGACACGCTGCTCATCCAGCTCTTCCCGCAAAATGGCGGAACGCTTGAGACTCTGAAAAACGGTCTTGAGATCATCCTGCAGAACGGCTCTCCCCTCGCGCTGGTAGAACCGAGCATCAAAGGAAACGTCTTTGAAAACCCGGATGACGCAAACTGCACGGATATTGTGGACGACGAGCTTGGCGAGGGCCTTCTCATCGCGACCGGGCTGCCCGCCAATGCGGCGCAGACCTTCACCGTGAAGGCGGGCTGCGATTTTAAATACGTTCTGTCCGCCTCCGCCAAGCCCACAACGCTCGACTTCGAGCTGAACGGCCGCGATGCCGTGAGCAGCATCGTGAACAAGCGTGACGGCAAGACCTACGCCGTGCGCTACTACCTCGACACAAAGCAGGACGGCTCGGGCGCGCACTACTTCCTGGATATGATCGAGGGCGAGTCTCTCGGCTATGCCGTTCCCGCGGAAGGCTCCCTCGCCCCCACAGGCGACTACTATGTTACGGCGGTGCTGGTCGATCGCATCACCGGCGACTTTAACGGCGACGGTAAGATCGGCGATGATGAATATTCCTGGGTCACGGTGGACAGCAAAACATCGCCCGACACGATCCTCTATAGGAACGATAAGACCCCCAACGAGCCGACCAATGTCGCACTGACCGCCACCGGCAACGAAACGCTGACCGCGAGCTGGACGCCGGCTGCCGGCGCAGACGCTTATCGCGTGACGCTCTACTATCAGGACGGCCATGACTGGAAGCAGGCCGGCGCCTCCTATGAACTGAAAAATGCCGACTTTATCGCACACACAGATCCCGCTGCGGCAAATGCTGCTGCAGCACAAGCCTCTGACGGCAGCCTGACGCTGCGTATGGCGCCGACCGTGAGCGGCACAAGCCTCACCCTCAGCGGCAGCACGGAAAATCCAAAGCTCAGCACAGCCGGCGGTACATCTGACGAAGCGCCGACCGATACGCACTATAAAGTGGCTGTTGCTTCCATCCGCTTTGAGCAGGAAGCAGCCAACGTGCAGGAGCTTCTGGACGTTCGCTATTACAGTGCTGCTGTCGAATCCACAGAGCGCTATCTGAGCGCCTACGCCGCGCCAGAGATCACCGTGACCACGGAAAATGGCCAGCGCATCACGCTGAACAGTGAAAACGGCTATGACGCGCTCGTGTGGAACGCCCTGCCGACCGGCGTGCTCTTTACCGTCACCGGCAGCGGCCTCACCGGCCTTTCCGTCCTGCCCGACCAAAGCAGCGGCACGTTTACCGTTGCGGGTGACAACGGCACCTTTACAGTCACAGCCGAAGCCGATGCTGCCGCGCTTCTTGAAACCAGCGGCCGTGTCAAGCTCAGCGTATCATGCGGAGCAGACGTGACGGACTATTACCTGCGTCTGACGCTCGATACCGTTGCGCCCATCCTGACGCTGGACAGCAACAGCATTGCAGCCGATACAAAAAATGGCCGCTACACGGTTTCCGGCACGACCGAACCGGGCCTTATCGTCACGCTGGTCACGAATACCGAAACTGTTCCAGCAGAAACCATCACCGCCACGGCGGATGACACCGGCCGCTTCATGCTCATCGGCAACCTGACTGAAAACACAACGACTGGTTTTGACGAAGACGGCAACGAAATTCAGATCACAGACGGTTTTGCAGCATTGATTTCCGAGGTCACCACGCAGGATCCCGCCGGAAATGCTGCTGACCCGGCGCCGCTGGTCATTTCGGCTTTTGAAAACATCCCCGCGTCTGCGCAGGACCCGTCCACCGGCGGTACAAGTCGCGTCAACCAAACGGACGCGCAGACACGCAAGAAAACATTCCGTGACGTTTCCCCGGACAGCTATTACTACGAGGCCGTGCTCTGGGCCACGGAAAACGGTGTAACGGACGGCATCACAAGCATGCTGTTTGGGCCGGATAACATCTGTACGCGTGCGCAGATCATCACGTTCCTCTGGCGCGCACTCGGCAGCCCCAAGCCAGAAACCAGCACACATCCGTTTACAGATGTTCCGGGCAATGCCTATTACGCGGACGCGCTGCTCTGGGCCACGGAAAACCGTTTTGTCAAGGGCACAAGCGCGACCACGTTCTCCCCAGACGCACCTTGCACCCGTGCACAGGCCGTGACGCTCCTGTTCCGTGCCATTGGCACACAGGCAACTGCCGATCTGCCGTTCACAGATGTTGCGGATGACGCCTATTACGCACAGGCTGTGCAATGGGCCGCACAGAACGGCGTCACCAATGGTGTCACAAAGCAGCGCTTCGGCCCAGACCTGCACTGCAAACGCGCCCAGATCATCACCATGCTCTACCGTGTGTTTAAAGACGCATCTTATTCCTAAAACCGCATAGACCCACAGCGGCCTGAAGCGATCTGCTTCAGGCCGCTGATCTCTGCGTAAAGACAGTTGAAACAGCATTTTCCGCAAAAATGATCCTTGCACTTCTTTCGCAGCCTGTGACGTACAGCTGCCCGATGCAAGCTGCATCGGGCATTCCTGTTTTAACAACTCATTTTTTGACGCCGCAGACCTGATACATCGTGTCGTCAGAAATGACAACGTCAACGTAGAAAGCACTGTCCATCAGCTGCGCAACGGTTTCTGCCTCCGGCAGCTCGATCGACACGCGGCTGGCACTGCCGGAATGGTGGTGCGTCAGCATAGCGCGGCTCATTCCGTGCGCAATGCTGAGTCTGCCGCCGGACTGCACGAGTTTTGCCAGCTGGTCGATCAGCGCCCTGGGATCCGGGAAATGCGGGAACGCATTATAGACCATAACGCAGTCGAACTGCCTGTTGAGCTGTACCGACTCTACATCGCCGCAGATCAAATTCACAGATTCCTGCGGAAATTTCTTCTTTGCAATGCGAATCATTTCCGGCGAAATATCAATGCCGGTCACACTGCGGACCGATCGCTTCAGATAATCCGGGATCAGCACGCCTGTTCCGCAGGCAACGTCCAGCACGTCAATACCAGTGCAAACGCCAGCGTTGTCCAGGATCGTCTGAATAACAGGCTCATTACGGACCATATCAGCATCCCATTCCGGGGCACAGCGGTCAAAAAAGGCGATCACATCAGCTTTATTCATGGCAGCGGTTCTCCTGTTCTTTTTGTCTGGGGTATCTTGCCGGGATCAGACCGGCCTGCGCCAGCGCAAACACGATCGTCGGAATGATAAGCAGCTGCAAAACGGTTCCCGGAAGTGTCTGCACGAAATAAGTCGTAAGCCACACCGTCATGGTAAAGCCATCCCTTGCCGTGGCAAGGTAAACCAGCATTTTGCAAAGACCGCCGAGCACTCTGCCGAGCAGCATAGCCGGGATCATAGCGCAGTACAGATCCGGATAAGTCCTTCCGGTTCGGATGTGCCGATAAAGCAGCCCGCATAAAAGGCCGTAGGCACACAGCTCCGGTGCCATAGACGCAAGCTGAAGCGCGGTCGGCATGCCCGACAGCACGCACGAAACGACTGCACCGGCTATGCCGCAGAATGCGCCGTAGCCCGCGCCGCAGATCAGGCCGCACAGTAAAACCGGAAGATGCATCGGCAAAAACGTGCTGCCCGCGCCGAGCGCGTGAAAGGCCAGCGGCAGCACATAGCACAGCGCCGTGCAGAGTGCACAGATGCACGCGCGCTTGACGGAAGACAGTTCCATTTCATCACCCTAATTTTTTATTGTAATGGAAATTCTCTGGCCGAACAACCTCCCCCCGGGGTTGTTCAGGCAGAATTCTTTTGTTAAAATATAAAAAACGACCGAAAAGGATGTAACTGCAATGAATCAGAAACTGAATGCGATCTGCCGGGAAGTTCAAAAAGCATTGACCGGCAAGCAGGCTGTTGTGGAAAAGGTATTGATGGCGATGCTCTGCGGCGGGCATATTCTGCTGGATGATGTGCCGGGCGTGGGAAAAACGACACTTGCCGTCGCGTTCAGCAAAGCGCTGGGGCTGCGTTACCGCAGAATTCAGTTTACCCCGGACGTTCTGCCGTCGGATATTGTCGGCTTTTCCATGTACGACAAGCAGCAGAATACGTTCCGCTATGTGCCGGGCATCGTATCGGATACCAACCTGCTGCTGGGCGATGAGATCAACCGTACCTCCAGCAAGACGCAGTCTGCGCTTCTGGAGGCAATGGAGGAAAAGCAGGTCACTGTGGACGGGATCTGCTATCCGCTGCCCGATCCGTTCTGCGTCATTGCCACGCAGAATCAGGTCGGCACAGCCGGCACGCAGCCGCTCCCGAACGCGCAGCTGGACCGC
>CAKTXB010000025.1 GCA_934630555.1 uncultured Oscillospiraceae bacterium | reverse complement strand
AGCCTGATACGTCTGCACTGCGTTCGGCTCGTTGTCAATAGCCCAGATGATCTCATAGCCCTCCTGCTGGAAGCCCAGATCCAAACCGCCGCCGCCTGAAAACAGGCTGACCACTTTGATGCTCATTCTTAGATCTCCAATCGCCTTGCTCTTGCAGCCGCATACTGTGCTGCGATCTCCTGTCCGCCTACTGTGCAATATTGCGCCACAACATTTGTGATCTCTGTCACCAGCGCCGTATTACCGGTATCCGCCAACTCGCGGCCCAGCCGCGCCAGCGTCTGCCGGTCGTCCTGCGTGATGCCGGAATAGTCCGGGAACATCAGCGCTTCCAGATCATAACGCTGCAATTTCAAAAGTCCTGCGCCCGGCCGCTTGCCGCGCAGTTCCAACTGATAATAGGTATATGTGCTGTTCAATAGTGCAAACAGCACCCAGGCATCCACCTTCGGCGTGATAATGTAAAAATTATCCCGCGCCAGCACACCCGCCTCATTCATCACAAATTTCATCTCGCGCCGCACGAAATAGCTGAACAAAATGCCTGCGCCGCCATTTTCCCGCAGCACATACCACGCACTGCCGCGCTTTGCCTTTTCATACAGCGTTTTCGGCTTCTTATCGCGCAGTATCTTCTGCCGCCAGCGTTCCAGATACTCTGCCGCCGCTGCAGAAACCGCACCGTCCGCCGGGCACAGCAGCCTGTCCAGCTGCGCGCCGCGTGTCGTGTAGCCCTTCACACTTTTGGGTGACGATAAAATCGGCCGCAGCCCTGCATCCTTCTCTGGCAGCGGCGGATTGATGTACAGCGCATTACATCCCGTCATCAGTCCGCGCCGGATGTCCGCCAGCTCTGCAAACGGATACGAAAATGCCGTAAAGCCCGTCTGTGCTCCGGCCGGCACAGGCCGCAGCTGTCCTTCCTTCGACTCCAGAAATACCGGCTGTGCCAAATTTCCACGCTGCCCCTTGATGAGCTTTAAAATCACGACCTCCACCAGCGCCTGCCGCTCAAACACATCGCCGGAAATATGGATCTGCTCCACCGCGCCGCACTGTGCAAACAGAAGCCGCTCAAAGGCCGCGCCCGTCCGCGCGTGCATCCAGCTATTTGGAAAAATCACCACCAGCTGTCCGCCGTCCTTCAGCCGCGATACGGCCTTCATGATAAAATACATATAAAGATTGGCCTGATGCGGCAGTGCTGCCAGCACCATGTCCGTATGCAGTTTTGCTTTCGTGATGCCATACGATGCCAAATCGTCAATTTTTTCCTGCCGCACATACGGCGGGTTCATCACGATCCCGTCAAATGCACCGCCGCCCGCCCAGGCCAGGAAGTCTGTCTGATGGAGCTGGTACTGTCCAAACCGCTGTTTTGCCGCTGCACACAGCGCAGCATCCAGTTCACACGCCGTCACATGGGTGAAACCGCACTGTGCCAGCGCTGCCAGAAATGCGCCTGATCCGCAGCAGGGATCCAACACCTGTGCGTCCTTCGGCAGATCGAGCAGCGACACCATATATTGGGCAACACTGCCCTTTGTAAATACCTGGCCCAAATCTGCCATTTGAAAATGCCTCCTGTTGTCTGCCGCGCGCTCAGCGTACCGCTGCCCGCAGCGCGCGGATATGCTCCGGCGTTGTGCCGCAGCACCCACCAACAAGCCCCGCGCCGCAGCTGACCAGCGCCGTCATGGCTGCCGCAAACGCCGCCGGCTGCATGGAATATACCGCCGTACCGTCGTCCTGCATCTCCGGCAGGCCTGCGTTCGGCTTGGCCACCACCGGCACACCGCACGCATGGCGCACACCACGCACCACGCTTTCCAGCTGGTCCGGTCCAGAGGAGCAGTTCACGCCAATGGCGTCCGCGCCCAGTTCCGGCAGCACCTCCGCCGCGTCAAACACTGAGCCGTCAAAATAGCACTTTCCATCCGCCTGCACGCTCATTGTACAGATAAGTGCGTGATCGCTCAGTGCCCGCACAGCCTCCACAGCTGCCATGCATTCGGTCAGCCCCATCATGGTCTCCACAACGATCAGGTCCGCTCCGGCTTCCAGCACAGCCTCCGCCTGCTCGGTGTAAATATCCAGCAGCTTTTGATAGGCCGCCGTGTCCTCCGGCAGGACCGGCTGGCCCGTTGTAGTCAGATCCGCCGCCACCAATGCACGCCCCGCCGCGGTTTCACGAGAAAGCTGTACCAGCCTCCGGCTGTAATCCTGCACATGCTCTGCAAGGCCGTAATTTCCCAGCAGCACACGATTGGCACCAAACGTGGGCGCCAGCACGATCTCGCTCCCCGCACGGATATATGCCTCCTGCAAATTCTGCAGAGGCTCCGGGTCTTTCAGGATCCACTGCTCCGCACACACGCCATTCGGCATTCCCGCTGCACGCAGATTGCTCCCCGTCGCACCGTCCAGCAGCCGCACACGTCCATCGCACCAGGCCCTGAATTCCACGCTGTTCATATTCCGACCTCCCAGTGTTCGCATTGTTTTGCCTATTTTATCACATTCCGCGCCGCTTGCAAAGCGCAAAACGAGCTTGACAACCGTGCGCCGCATACCGTATGATGAATGTACTGGCCAACACGGCTGGGAGAATGGAGGAACTGGACATGGCAACCATCGAAGGACTGGCCCACGTCGGCTTTTTTGTAGACGATCTGGACCGCTCGCTGCAATTCTACAAGGACATTCTCGGCTTTACCCACACATGCAGCTGGGAAGTTCCCGGCGTCAAGGTCGCGCTGCTCAAGCTTGGCGACTGCTGCCTGGAAATGATGCAGCACACCGAACCGCACACATTTTCTGCCGGCCGCTATGACCACCTCGCCCTGCGCGTGGATGACATCGAGGCCGTCTGGAAAAACCTCAAGGCCAAAGGCATCCGCTTCAACACTGACGAGATCATCGTTGACCACGGCTGGGGCACGCACGGTGCACGTTACATCCTTTTCCCCGGCCCAGACGGCGAGACCATCGAGATCGCGCAGGAACTGTAACATCTCACAAAATTATTTGTGCCCCGGCAGCCAAAATGCTGCCGGGGCACATTCTTTATTCTTCCAAAATGGCAAACGCGCCTGTACCCAACGTCAGCTGCTCCGGTGTATACGCGGCAATGCCGCCGCCCAGCAGCAGCCGCCCATGTGCGCTCGTGAGCGTCCAATCCCCTGCGCGGTTGCAGCAGACCGTCAGCGTCTTTTCCCCCGCAAGCGCTCTGCGGAACAAAATGCGTCCGTTTCCGGCTTCCAGCACCGTTACATTGCCCGTGCGCAGCACCGGCTTTTTGTGCAGCGCCGCCAGCTGGCGGTAAAATGTCTGCAGGCCCTCATCTTCTGCGCCCCACGGGTAGTACATCCGATTGAAGGGGTCACGATACCCCGTCATCCCGGCCTCATCGCCGTAGTAGATGCACGGCGCACCCGGCAGCGTAAACTGCAAAAATGCCGCCATACGCAAAAGTTCCTTTGCGCGCCGATATGTATCCGCATCCATGTGCCGTTTTGCCAGCTCCGCGCGGTCAGCGTCTGTCGGGTCCACCAACTCCGTAATGGCGCGCGGTGTGTCATGCGTGGACAAAATGCCCATGCACCCGCTCAGCACATCGGCCGGATAGTTTTCTGCCAGCGTCATCACACGCTCGCCCAGTTCCCGTCCGTCGTCCTCGCCACGCACATAGCGCAAAATGGCTTTGCGCCACGGATAATTCATCACGCCGTCCAGCTCACGGCCCACAAAATACCGCCGCCGCACGCCGTAGGCTTCCTTGTTGGACGCATCCTCCCAGACCTCGCCAATTAAGATGGCTTCCGGGTCCAGCTCCCGCAGCCGCCTGCGCAGCAGCATCACAAATTCGTCCGGCAGCTCGTCCACCACATCCAGTCGGAAGCCGTCTGCTCCCAGCCGCAGCCAGTGTGCCGCCACACTGTCCGCATCCCGAATGATATAGTCTAAAAATGTCGGCTCGAGCTTGTTCACACACGGCAGCGTCGTAACGCCCCACCAGCTCGTGTACACATCCGGGTAGTGCTGGAACGTGAACCACTTGCGGTATGGCGAGCTCTCGTCGTGAATGGCGCTCTGAAAATACGGGCTGCGGCTGCCGACGTGCGAAAATACGCCGTCGAGCACGATCTTCATGCCCAGCCCATGCGCCGCATCGCACAGCGCCGTAAAATCAGCCTCCGTACCCAGCATCGGGTCAATGCGCTTATAGTCATACGTATCATATCGGTGCGTCGACCACGCCATGAAGATCGGGTTGAGATACAGGATCTCCACGCCAAGCTCGTGCAGATACGGCAGCTTTTCGCGGATACCGTTCAGATTTCCGCCATAGAAATCGTTGTTCAGCACCTCGCCGTTCGCGTCCGGTAAATAGACCGGCACGTCATGCTTGTCCTCATGCACCCAGTACGGCTGTAATTTCTCCGTGCAGTCACATGGACCGGACGCGCAGAAGCGGTCGGGAAAGATCTGATACATCACCGCGCCGCGCAGCGCCTGCGGAACGGGGTTTGCCGTATCCACGCAGCTGACCTGCCACAGATCACCCGCTTCCATGTTCGTGTCGTTGCCCTGCTTATACAGCCGAAAGGACTCGTGCTGTGTGGTGATCAGAAAATAGTAAAAATACAGCCCCGGCGCGGCAATGGATAACGTGCCCCCCCACGTTTCGTACAGTGCGTCCGCCTGCTCCTTGGCAAGCGCGATGCGCTGTATCTCCTGCTGTTTTTCATTCAATAGCAGCATCTGCACCGAAACGGTGCAGATGCTGACAGGGTCCATAATGTGGATGCGGCAGTCCTGCCCTGGCGTGAGCACGCCAAACGGCGTTTTAAACTGTGAGAGCTTACTGTCAAATAAAATGCGCATTATGCCTCCAGCCCCGGGAGCCCCCAAATGCGGTCAGCATATTCCCGCACCGCGCGATCCGATGAGAAGACACCGGCCTTTGCAATGTTCACCAGCGACATCTTTGTAAACGTGTCGCGGTCGCGATATGTCGCCGCTGCGCGCGCCTGTGCGTCGCAATAGCTTGCAAAGTCGGCAATGGTCATGTAGCCGTCTGCCGTACCGAATCGGTTTGTGAGCAGCGAGGCTGCAATGTCGTCAAACCGCTGCCCCAGCACACCGGAGGTCAGCATCTGCAAAATGCGCTCCAGCTCCGGTGTCAGGAACTCACGCGGATCATAGCCGCGCTGCCACAGTGCGTTCACCTCGTCTGCCGTCATGCCGAACAGGAAGATGTTCTCATCGCCCACCTGCTCGTGGATCTCCACGTTCGCACCGTCCAGCGTGCCAATGGTCACCGCGCCATTGATCATGAGCTTCATGTTGCCCGTGCCGGACGCTTCCTTGCCAGCCACCGAGATCTGCTCTGACAAGTCGGCCGCCGGAATGATGATCTCCGCCAGCGACACCTTGTAATCCTCAATGAACACGACCTTGAGCTTTCCGTTCGTCTGCGGGTCAGCGTTCACAAGATTCGACACCGCCACGATCAGGCTGATGATCTGCTTGGCCAGCACATAGCCTGCCGAGGCTTTGGCTGCAAAAATAAACGTCCGCGGCGTAAAGTCCGCATCCAGGTGGTCCTTCAGCTGCAAGTACAGATGCAGGATGTGCAGCACGTTCAAAAGCTGCCGCTTATACTCGTGCAGGCGCTTGACCTGTACATCAAACAAGCTGTCCGGGTCGATGACCACACCGTTGGCCCTTGCCACATAGTCGGCCAGCCGCTGCTTGTTCACGCGCTTGATCTTTCGCAGCTCCGCCAGCACCGCCTTGTCGTCCTTGTATTGCAGCAGCTTCTCCAGCGCTGTCGCGTCTTTCATAAACTCCGGCCCAATGAGCTTCTGCAAATACCCCGTCAGCGCCGGATCCGCCTGGCACAGCCAGCGCCGATAGGCGATGCCGTTCGTCACATTCGTAAAGCTGTCGTGATTCAGATTGTAATAGTCGCGGAAAATGCCGTTTTCCAGAATTTCCGTATGCAGCCGCGACACACCGTTCACCATATGACAAGCCGCCAGACACAGATTTGCCATCCGCACCTCGCCGTTTGCGATCACAGCCATGTAATTCCACTTGCCCGGATCGTTCGGATACACCACCGCCAAATGCTCCAGCAGCCGGCGATTGACCTCCTGCGTGATGGCATAGATGCGCGGCAGCTGCTCGCGGAACAGGTCCACGTTCCAGCGCTCCAGCGCCTCCGACATCACCGTGTGGTTCGTATACGACAGCGTACGGTGCGTAATATCCCACGCTTCATCCCAGCCCATGTCATACACATCCATGAGCAGACGCATGAGCTCCGGCACGCACAGCGCCGGATGGGTGTCGTTAATGTGAATAGCCACCTTCTCCGGCAGGCTCCGAAGTGTCCGATAGCGCTCCAGATGCGCTTTTAAAATCGTCTGCAGCGATGCCGACACCAACAGATACTGCTGCCGCAGCCGCAGTCGCTTGCCGCTCAAATGGTCATCCGCCGGATACAGCACCTTGGAGATGGTCTCGGCCATGGTATTCTGCTCCAGCGCGCGGACATAATCCCCGCGCGAGAATGCCGCCATGTCAAACCCATGCGGCTGACTGGCGCTCCACAGCACCAGCCGGTTCACAGCCTCGCTGCCGTAGCCGGAGATATACATATCATGCGGCACCGCCGTTACTGACTGATAGCCCACCTGCGCCGTGCGGAACTTGCCGGCTTCGTCTGTCCACTCGTGGACTTCGCCGCCAAAGCGGACCTCCACAGCGTCATCCTTGCGCGGATGCAGCCACACGCCGCCCATGTCCAGCCAGTCATCCGGGAATTCCATCTGCCAGCCGTCCACGATCTTCTGCCGGAAAATGCCAAATTCATAGCGGATAGAATAGCCCATCATGCTGTAGCCCAGCCCTGTAGCCGCGTCCATATAGCACGACGCCAGACGGCCAAGGCCGCCATTGCCAAGCCCCGCGTCCGGCTCCATGCCGCACAGCCGGTCCAGACTGAACCCCTGCTTTTCCAGCAGCGTCCGTACTTCATCCAAAATACCGAGATTGTAGAGGTTGTTCCGCAGACTCGTGCCGACGAGGAACTCCATCGACATATAATATACCTGCTTCTCGCCGTTCTGGCTCACACGCTTTTGGAATGCCCGATTCTTTTCTTCCAATGCTTCGCGCACAAACGTGCACACAACGCGATAGGCCTGCTTTTCCGTGACCTCCGTCATTGCACAGCCAAACAGTCGCCGGCAGGTGTCATGTAATTGTGTTTGCAACAGTTCTTTGCTCATGTTTTTATCCCTTGATCGCACTTTCATAAAGTTTCATATATTCTGCCGCGGGTTTTTCCCAGCTGCTGTCCACGGCCATATCATTTCGCATCAGCTGCAGCCATTTTTCCGGCTCGTCATAGAACATCTGCAGGCTCCGGTCGATCGCCGCCAGGAAATCATCGGCGTTATAGCTCTGGAACGTAAACCCGCAGCCTGCTCCCGTTTCCGGATTATACGGCGGCACCGTGTCGCGCAGGCCGCCCGTCGCGTTCACCACCGGTACCGTGCCGAATCGCATGGCGATCAGCTGCGCCAGCCCGCATGGCTCGCTCTTTGACGGCATAAGGAACATATCCGCGCCCGCATAAATGAGGTTTGCCAGCTGCGGATCAAATTGCAGCCGCGCTGCACACTGCTGTGGGAAGCGGTATTGCAGCCCTGCCAGGAACCATTCATACTTCTCCTCGCCCGTACCGGCCACGACCAGCTGGATGCGCCGCTGCATGAGCCGCTCGGCAATATAGCAGAGCAGATCCATGCCCTTATGCGCCACCAGACGTGACACTACGGCCAGCACCGCCACCTCGTCGTCCTGCGGCAGCCCCGTCAGCTTTTGCAAGGCACGCTTGTTTTCCAGCTTTCCTGCGCGCACTGTGTCGGGCGTAAAGTTCTCTGCAATGCCCTTCATGCTGGCCGGGTCATACAGCTGTGTGTCGATGCCGTTCGTAATGCCCGAAAATGCACTGCCGCGGCTGCGCAGAACATCCGCCAACCCATGCGCGTAATATGCGTATTGCAGCTCCTCGGCATACGTCCGCGACACGGTATTCACCCGGTCGGCCATAACAATGCCAGCCTTCAAAAAGTTCGTGCAGTCGTCAAAGCGCAAGATCTCATCACACTGCTGCGGCAGACCCAGCACATCATAATTGAACTGCAAATTACACTTGCCCTGATACTCAATGTTGTGAATGGTCAGGATGCTCTTTGTGTTCGGAAACGCCCCGGCATACTCCGTTTTCAGCAGGAGCGGAATAAGCGCCGTCTGCCAGTCATGGCAGTGCAGTACGTCCGGCTCAAAGCCAATGAATTTGAGTGTGGCCAGCACAGCCTTGCTGAAATATGCGAACCGCTCGCCGTCGTCACCGTGGCCGTAAATACCGCCGTCGCGGCAGAAATAGTGCTCGTTGTCAATGAAATATACGCGCAGCTTTTTCTTCCGGCTCTTCAGCCGCAGCACGCCCACATACTCTCGCCGCCAGGCCAGCGGCACGTCAAAATATCCCACAAATTCCGTTTCAAACTGGCCGGAATACTTGATCGCCCCGTAATACGGCAGCACCAGTACGATCTCATGCTTCGGCAGCTTTGCCAGCGCCTGCGGCAGGGCCTGCATCACATCGCCAAGACCGCCTGTTTTCAGATAGGGTGCCGCCTCTGAGGCGGCCATTGCTATTTTCATCTGCCTGCTCCTTTACTGATCTGTGTGCCCTTGCCAATGACCAACGGGTGGCCCGGCGATCCCAGCAGCTCTGCACCCGGCGCGATCACAACGTTTTTATCCAGAATAACATACCGCAGCTTTGCGCCCTTGCCGATGCGGCAGCCCTGCATCACGATACAATCGCGCACCTGCGCCTCCTTTTCGATCAGAACTTCTCTGAACAGCACACTGTGCTCAGCATAGCCGTTGATGTGACAGCCGTCTGCGATCACACAGTTGGCCGCCTGACCGCGGCTGCCAAAGCGTGTCGGCACAGCATCGCGGACCTTGGTGTAAATGCTGATGTCGCCGCGGAACAAACTGTGCCGTACCGACTCGTCCAGCAGGGCCATGTTGTTCGCATAGTATTCCTCGATCGACTCGTTGAACAGCGCCACATTGTGGAACTGGTACACATTCACCTTCAGCCGGTGCTCGTTAAAATATGCCATCAGGAAATCCCGTTCAAAGTGATATTTTCCATGCGGCACCATCTCATAAATGATCTCAATGAGCTTTTCGCGCCGCATCACAAACGTACTCATGCCCACGGCATAGTCCTTCGGCGCAACATAGTCCATGGCCAGATCCACGACCTTGCCGTCTGCGTCCAGCTTCAGCGCCACATCCTGGCACCGCACACCGTCTGCAATGC
This sequence comes from uncultured Oscillospiraceae bacterium, assembly GCA_934630555.1. Taxonomy (GTDB): domain Bacteria; phylum Bacillota; class Clostridia; order Oscillospirales; family Oscillospiraceae; genus CAG-170. The sequence continues at coordinate 4,906 of CAKTXB010000025.1, read as the reverse complement.
CGCGCTTGGCCACCACCGTCACGTCGCAGCCCGATTCCTCGTGCCGCTCAATGACGTCGTTAAAGTCAATGGAGCACAGCACCGTTGTGTCCGACAGTACCACATATTTGCAGCGGTTGCGCTCCAAAACCGGCAGCGCCGTCTGAAGCGCCTCCAGCTTGCCGCGGTACGCACCCGTGTGGCCTGTGGCATACGGCGGCAAAAAACGCACGCCGTCGCCCAGCTTCAGATCCCACTCTTCGCACGTGCCCAAGTGGTCCATGAGCGACTGGTAATTGTACTTTGTAATGATGCCAATATCACGAATGCCGGAGTTCGACATATTCGACAGAATAAAGTCGATCTGCCGGTAGCGGCCGCCAAAGGGAATGGAGGCCGAGGTGCGGAACGCCGTCAATGCGCCCATGCTGTTGTCATAGATATTTGAAAAAATAATACCCATCGAATCCATATCGTTCGCTCTCCTCCCTTTTTCTTATCGGATCGTGCCAGCCTCGACCACCGCACCCTCGCTGATGGTCTGCTCCTTGCCGATGACTGTGATCTTCCGTGCTGCACCAGACGCCGCTGCGCCCACACGCGCCCCGGCCTTGATATGGCAGCCCTCGGCAATGATGGCATTGTGGATCATCGCGCCGTTTTCTACCACCACATTCGGCATAATCACGCTGTCTGAAATTTCCGCGCCCTTGCCCACGGTGCAGCCGGTAGAAAGCACTGAGTGCTTCAGGCTGCCAAACACCTCGCAGCCTTCCGCCACAAAGCAGTCCTTCAGCTCTGCCGTCGGTGCAATGTAGCTTGACGGCATGGCCGCGTTTCTGGCACGAATGCGTCCGCCGCTCACGTCGGAAATATCAAATGCCGGCTTGTCGCCAAGCAGGTCCATATTGGCCTGCCACAAGCTGTCGATCGTACCAACATCCTTCCAGTAGCCTTCAAACCGATACGCCATCAGCCGATAGCCGTCACGCAGAATGGCCGGGATGACGTTCTTACCAAAGTCATTCTCGCTCTTTGGGTCGGCCTCGTCCATTTCCAGATACTTTTTCAGCACGCTCCATTTGAACACATAAATGCCCATGGACGCGTTCGTGGACTTCGGCTGCTTTGGCTTCTCTTCAAATTCGTAGATGCTCCCATCCTCGCGCGTGTTCATAATGCCAAAGCGCGGCGCATCCGCCATCGGCACATCGCGCACCGCGATCGTGCAGTCCGACGCGTTCTGGTCGTGGAAACGGAGCATCTTGGCATAGTCCATTTTGTAAATATGGTCGCCCGAGAGAATGAGCACATTGTCCGGATTGTACCGGTCAATAAACGGAATGTTCTGATAAATGGCATTCGCCGTGCCCTTATACCACTCCGAGTTTTTGTTCTTGGCATACGGCGGCAGCACCTGCACGCCGCCATGCGACGAGTTGAGATCCCACGGCTGGCCGTTGCCTATGTACTCGTTCAGTTCCAGCGGCTCATACTGGGTCAGGATGCCCACTGTGTCGATCTTGGAGTTGACGCAGTTGGACAGCGGAAAGTCGATGATGCGGTACTTTCCGCCGAACGGCACAGCTGGCTTTGCCGTATTTTCGGTCAGTACCATCAGGCGGCTGCCCTGGCCGCCAGCCAGAAGCATCGCAACGCAGCGTTTCTTTTGAAAATGCATGGTCAAGTTCCTCCTGTCTTTTCTCTCAAACGGCCGCAGAGCCGTCCTGTTATGAATTTTCCAACTCAGCTTATTTCCCGGGCTTTGTTCTCTGGTAGCGGTATATGCTCACACTCATCGGCGGCACGCAGAATGCCGCACTGTGTGTCTGCCCGTGTGAGGGGATCTTTTCCGCATGCAGCGGTGCAAGCTTCGTGCCGCTGCCGCCAAACTGTTCATCATCTGAGTTTAGGATGGGTATATACCATCCTGTTTTCGGCACACCCAGTCGGTAGTCCTCCCGCAGCACCGGGCAGAAATTGCAGATGACCAGCACCTCCTGCCCCTTGCGGCTGATGCGCCGGAACGAGATAACACTGTTGTCACAGTCGTCCGGTGCGATCCACTGGAAGCCGCCCCAATCGCTGTCGTTTTCCCATAACGCGGGCGTATCCAGATACAGGTGGTTCAGTATGCGCACAAAGTGCTGCATCTGCCGGTGGCGGTCATATCCCAGCAGCACCCAGTCCAGCCCCTGCTTGTAATTCCACTCAATAAACTGTGCAAACTCATTTCCCATGAAATTGAGCTTTTTGCCCGGGTGTGTCATCTGATAGCCATAGAATACCCGCAGGTTCGCGAACTTGCTGTCGTAATCGCCCGGCATTTTCCCGATCAGGGAGCATTTTCCGTGTACCACCTCGTCATGGCTCAGCGGCAGGATGAAATTCTCCGAATACGCATAGGTCATGGAAAACGTCAGCGCATTGTGACTGCCCTTACGCCACAGCGGGTCAAGTGTCATATACCGCAGCATATCGTTCATCCAGCCCATGTTCCACTTGAACAAAAAGCCGAGTCCACCGTCATAATCCGGCTTTGTAATGAGCGGAAACGCCGTTGATTCCTCCGCGATCATCAGTGCTGCCGGGTTTTCCCGGAATGCCGCCGCGTTCAGCTGCCGCAAAAAGTCAATGGCATCCAGGTTTTCCTTGCCGCCAAATTTATTTGCCTTATACTCTCGCCGGTTGTAGTCCAGATACAGCATGGACGCCACCGCGTCCACGCGCAGCCCGTCCACATGGAACTCATGCAGCCAATACACCGCGTTTGAGATGAGGAATGACCGTACCTCCGGCTTTGCATAGTCAAAAATGCGCGTGCCCCACTCCGGATGCTCCCGCATCAGCGGGTCTGACAGCTCATAGCAGCAGCTGCCATCAAACTCAAACAAGCCGTTTTCATCCTTTGGGAAGTGTGCCGGGACCCAGTCGAGGATCACGCCCAGATTGGCTGCGTGGCACGCGTCCACAAACCGCCGCAGCTGTTCCGGTGTGCCGTAGCGGTGCGTGGGCGCATAATAGCCCGTCACCTGATAGCCCCACGACGGCTCATATGGAAACTCCATAATGGGCATCAGCTCGATGTGCGTATACCCCATTTCCTTGGCATACGGAATAAGCTCCTGCGCCAGATCGTCATAGTTGTAATAACTGCCGTCCGCATGCCTTTTCCATGATCCCGCGTGGACCTCATAGATATTCACCGGCCGCCGCAGCGCGTTCTGCCGCACTCGCCGCGCGCGATACAGACCGTCATGCCACGCAAACGCAGGCTCATCCGTCACAAGACCCGATGTTTCCGGCAGTGCCGCGCACCGCCGTGCATAGGGGTCGGTTTTATATACCTGCCGCCCGTCCTGCCCGGTCACGCAGTATTTATACGCACCGCCGGTCTTTGCAAAGTGCGAAAATGCCTCCCACACACCGCCGCCAATGGGCTGCATGGGCAGATCCTCTACATTCCAGAAATTAAAATCACCGACGACACTGACCGCACGGGCACACGGTGCCCAAACGCGGAACAGATAGCCGTCGGCTTCCGCACGATGCTCTGGATGACAGCCAAGATGCACGTACGCATGGTCATCCCCACACGTACCGAATCGCTCCAGAAACATTTCAAGTCCTTGCTTCATCCGTCTGCCTCCCGTTTATCTCTTTGGTCTATTATACCGTTTCCAGCCGCAATTCTCAAGCACTTTCGGGTAAAATACTCGTCATATTTGCGCCATAAAAAAATAAAACGCGCCCTGACATTGCTGCCAGGGCGCGCGAATCGTTTTGTATATCCCGAAGCCGATCAGCCCAGCTCGGAGAAGTACTTGATGGTGCGGACCATCTGAGAGGTGTAGGAGTTCTCGTTGTCGTACCAAGACACGACCTGAACCTGCGTGTCGCCATTCGGCAGCGGCAGGACCATGGTCTGCGTGGCATCAAACAGAGAGCCGAAGCGCATGCCGATGATGTCGGAGGAAACGATCTCGTCGGTGTTGTAGCCGAAGGACTCGGTGGCTTCCGCCTTCATCTGGGCGTTGACCTGATCGACTGTGACAGCGCCCTTGACGACCGCGTTCAGAATGGTGGTCGAGCCGGTCGGGGTCGGCACACGCTGGGCAGCGCCGATGAGCTTGCCGTTCAGCTCCGGGATGACAAGTCCGATGGCCTTGGCAGCGCCGGTGGAGTTCGGAACGATATTCACGGCAGCAGCGCGGGAACGGCGCAGGTCGCCCTTCCTCTGCGGGCCGTCCAGCGGCATCTGGTCGCCGGTATAGGCGTGGATGGTGCACATAATGCCGGACTCGATGGGTGCCAGGTCGTTCAGAGCCTTGGCCATCGGAGCGAGGCAGTTCGTGGTGCAGGACGCAGCGGAGATGATGTTGTCTTCCTTCGTCAGCGTCTTGTGGTTGACGTTATAAACGATGGTGGGCAGGTCGTTGCCGGCCGGAGCGGAGATGACGACCTTACGTGCGCCAGCGTCGATGTGCGCCTGTGCCTTGGCCTTGCTGGTGTAGAAGCCGGTGCACTCCAGAACGACGTCAACGCCCAGCTTGCCCCAGGGCAGATCCGCAGCGTTCGGCATCTTGTAGATGACGATCTTCTTGCCGTCGACAACGATGTAGTTGTCTTCGCCTTCGCCCTCATGGAAATCAACGGTGTGGCCCTGCGCAACATAGTTGCCCTGCGTGGAGTCGTACTTCAGCAGATGCGCGAGCATCTTGGCGGAAGTCAGGTCGTTGATGGCGACGACTTCGTAGCCCTCAGCGCCGAACATCTGACGGAAAGCCAGACGGCCGATACGGCCAAAACCATTGATTGCAACTTTAACAGACATTGGAATTTCCTCCATTTCAATATTACTGTTTGCACAGTTTTTAACGGGTAAGTGTGCATCTTTCGACATTCTCACACAGTTTCATTATACTAT
>CAKTXB010000024.1 GCA_934630555.1 uncultured Oscillospiraceae bacterium | reverse complement strand
CGTCCAGATGGTCATAGCCCAGCAGATGCAAAACAGAATGGATGGTCAGATAGCCGACCTCCCGCGCCGCGCTGTGACCGTATTCTTTCGCCTGCGCGCACGCGCGCGCATACGAAATAGCCATGTCGCCCAGCGGCACCAGCCCCGTGCCGGGGTCGGTATACTCCGTCCAGTCCTGCGGCGGCGCCTCCGGCGTCAGCTCAAACATCGGAAATGACAGCACATCCGTCGCCTTGTCGATCTTCCGGCTCTCGCGGTTGAGCGCACGGATGGTCTCATCGCCGCAGATCAGTACGTTGATCTCACACGGCGCGCTGATGCCCTCTTTTTTTAACGCCGCGCGAATACACGTGCGGACCTGCTTTTTCACCGGCAAGCTCCAAAGCCCGCGCTGCTCGCAGGTGATGACGATCTTATGCTCCATGCTCATTTCCTCTTTGTGTATGAAAATTTCTTTCCCGGCGCGCCCGGCGCAGACGATTGCGGCGCGCGCGTCTGCTCAAAGCGCTCATAAGCCGCCACGATCTTCTGCACCAGCTCATGCCGCACCACGTCCGCGCCCGTCAGGCGGCAGATGGCAATGCCGTTGATGTTTTCCAGCACGCGCACGGCCTCCTTCAGGCCGCTCACCTTGTCCGCCGGCAGGTCGATCTGCGTTACATCGCCGGTGATGACGATCTTCGAGCCAAAGCCAAGCCGCGTCAGGAACATTTTCATCTGCTCGCGCGTTGTGTTCTGCGCTTCGTCCAAAATGATAAAGCTGTCGTCCAGCGTCCGCCCGCGCATATATGCCAGCGGCGCGACCTCAATGTTCCCGCGCTCAAGATATTTATTATACGTTTCCGGCCCCAGCATATCGAACAGCGCGTCATACAGCGGCCGCAGATACGGGTCTACCTTGTTCTGCAGATCGCCCGGCAAAAAGCCGAGCCGTTCTCCCGCCTCCACGGCCGGACGCGTGAGGATGATGCGGTTCACCGTCTTGGCCCGGAACGCCGCCACAGCCTCGGCAACGGCCAGATAGGTCTTTCCCGTGCCCGCCGGCCCCACGCCAATGGTCACGGTGTTCTTTTCAATGGCCTTGAGATAGTTCTGCTGGCCGATGGTCTTCGCCTTGACGGGCTTGCCGCGCGCACTGACGCACACCACGTCCTTGGCCATCTGGCTGACCTTGTCCTCGTTGCCGGTTTTTACAAGCGAGATGAGATAGCGCACCTTCTGCTCGTCAATATCCTCACCCTTCGCAGCCAGTGCCAGCAGCGCCTCCAGCGCCCGCGCGCCTGCATCGGCGGCTTCCTCGTCGCCCTGAATTTTCAGTTCCGTGCCGCGGTTCGTAATGTGCACGCCGAACTCTGCTTCAATGCGCTTGATATTTTCGTCAAACGAGCCGAACACGTCGATCAGGCACTCCACACGTTCAGCATTGATCGTTTTTTCAACCATTCGCAGTCCTATTCCTCCAACAATCTGGCATTGACCATGCGGGCGATCATCTCCTCGCATTCCATCACGGTGTACAGCCTCCAGCACCCGCCGTCATGACGCAGCGTGCCGCGCTCCGTGTGGATCGTACCGGCGATCATATCCGTCTGTACCCGCGTGCGCACATCCTGCTCCAGCAGCGTACGCACCGCGGCCTCGTCCGCCTGTTTCTCTCGTGTATCATACTCGGTTTGCACCGTAATTTCAAGTCCAAGCGGCAGCGAAAGCCCGCCCGGAAGCGTAAAATATCGTATTTCAGTCGTTTTTTCGCAATTTTTTCGCGCCGCATTCCCCGCACCGAAAAGCGGGATGCGCCGCCTGCCCAGCAGCAGACTGACGCTGCGGTGCTGTACGCCCGTTTTCTCCCGCAAAAGCGCCGTGTCCGGCAGCACCGTGCAGTTTTTGCGCCATGTCGTGGCATAGATCTCCGCCAGCGCGCCTACGACCTGCGTCTTGTAGCCCCAGTCCAGATACCCGGATACCAGCAGCTGCCCTGCTGTGACCACATCGCCGGCCTTGCACAGGCTGCCGCCCTCATACACGTCCACCTTTGTCAGCACGCCCGCGCGGCTGGCTATAACATTGCGCGGCGTGCGCCGGTCGTTGATGCTTTCCTTCTGCGGCCGCTCCCGCACCACGATCACGGCCTTTCCGCCGCTCTGCTGGATCGTCAGCCACTGCAGCTCGGGGATCCGCACCAGCACGCGGTTTTTGATCTCCTGCGGCTTGATAGACGGTCCATACGTGCCAAAATCGGCTCCCGCCGCCGCGACCTCGCGCAAGATCCGCGCCGTCGGCACGCGCACGTTGCCCGTCACCTCGTAAAACCACACAAATTTCGGCAGCACCACCGCCGCGAGCACCAGTGCCCCAAGCGCCGCCAGCAGCCCCGGCCGCCGCAAAAGCCCCCGGAACAGCACGCCCGCCCCGCGCCGCCGGAGCAATGTCAGACTGCACATGGCCCGCTGCGCCGCAAGCTGCGCACGCGCCAGATCGCGCGTCAGGATCGTGACCTCCACGCTCCATTCATCCGTGTGCACAATATCGCGGAACGCAATGCGCCGCCGCGCCAGCTCATTGAGCGCCCACTGCACGCACGCACCCGTCAGCCGCACCCGGCAGCTGCCCAGGAAAAACCACACGATCCCCCACATCAGCCGCTGCCCTCCAAAAACTGCACGGCGTGGATCTGCCCGGTCACCGTCAGCCGGTCACGGTGCATGAGGCGTACCTCCAGCCCCGTGCCCTCCACGCGCACCGCGCCGATGTTCAGCGCCACCACAATGGCGTTCTTTTCATATTCCAGGATCCCACGGTGGCAGTCCATGCTGCACTCCGTAAACCCGTTCATCACAATACACGGCAGCGCCGCGGCGACCTCTCCCGGCAGATCGAGCCGCTGCGACACGCGCAGCAGCAGCTTTCTTGCAAAATTCATCCTGTCCACCCCGCTTTGGTTCTATCCTATGCCGGACCGACTAAATCTTTCCGCCAGAGCATAGAGTGTTCCCGGGAGGGATGGACATGAAAAAGCATCCGACAGCACTCTGGGCGCTGCTGCTCGGCGCATGGGCCGTTTATCTGCTGCTCTGTCCGGCAGATGCCGGCGCAGCTGTTGCCGACGGCCTGACGCTCTGCGCGCGCAGCGTCCTTCCGGCCCTGTTTCCGTTTTTCGTATGCGTGGAGCTCATGAGCCGCATGGGCGTCACTGCGCGCATTTCTGCACGCCTTGGCACACCGCTGGCGCGGCTGCTGCACACCTCGTACGCCGGAGCGGGCGTCTGGGCCGCCGGCATCGTAGGCGGCTACCCGGCCGGTGCGCAGTGTGCCGCCGCGCTCTGCCGCACAAGACAGCTTTCCGCCTCAGAGGCGGAGCACCTGTGCGGCTTCTGCAACAACGCCGGCCCGGCCTTCATTCTCTCCATGGCCGGCGCGCAGCTGTTTGACCATCCATCAGCCGGCTTTGCCCTCTGGGGCGGGCACATCGCCGCTTCGCTGCTCACCGGCGTCCTTCTGCGTCCGAGGCAGCCCTGTCCCGTCATGCCGCCGAGCCGTCAGACATCCTCCGCGCGTCCAGCACTCTCCGCTGCCTTCACGCAGTCCGTCAAAACAGCCGGCGCCGTCCTTTTGCAGGTATGTATGTTCGTCGTTACGTTCAGCGTTCTGACAGCCATGCTCTCCGACCTGCTGCCGCAAACCACGCCGCCCGCCCTGCGCGCCGGTCTTACCGGCGCGCTGGAACTCACAAACGGCATCCGCCAGCTCCAGCTCGGCGCGCTGTCCGAATGGGCCACGTTCGTCCTGTGCGCGTTTCTGCTCGGCTTCGGCGGACTCGGCGTTGCAGCGCAGGTCGCCTCCATTTTGCAGGAGGCCGGCCTGTCCGCGCACGGCTATCTGCGCGCCAAATTTCTGCACGGGCTTCTGTGCGCCGCGTTCAGTCTGCCCGCGGCACAGGCGCTGCATCTGCAAGGCGCGCCCGCATGGCACCGGCTTTGGCCGCCGCTGGCACTGTTTGCCGTGCTTGTCACCGACTTCCTCAGTTTCCGAAAAGTAATGTCTGGAAATCCGCGCGCAGATGGTGTATAATAGCCGCAGAATGTTGAAAGGCGGTATTGCCATGCTGTTCCGCAGAAAGATCGACCGTTCCTGTACATACTGCCAGCTTGCCGGCAAGGTGGATGAGGCACATATGGTCTGCCAAAAATATGGTGTCGTACCCGCCACACACCACTGCCGCAAATTCCGCTATGACCCACTCAAGCGCGTGCCCGCACGCCCCAAGGCCAAGGACTTCTCGCAGTTTGCTGACAAGGATTTTTCCCTATGAGCCTGCAAAACCGGCACAATGCAGCCGCATTGTGCCGGTTTTCTTTATGTAAACCAATTATCTGCCGGGGTCAGGGCTTCCCGAATGCTGCAATACGCCAGATCCTCCGCACCGATGACCGACAGCTGCACGCTCTGCACCTCCGGCAGTGCGCAAAGCGTTGCCGCCAGCGTACGGACTGCCAGCTGCGCTGTCTGCACGTCCGTATCGCACGCCGCAAACTCCTGTGACAGCACCACGCTGCACACGCCGCCAGACAACGAAAGGTCAACGCACTGCGTGCCCTGCGGCACCGCATTTGTCAAATTCTGAATCGTCGGCCCGGCCAGCAGCTGCTCCAGGACCAGGCGCGGCAGCTCGTCCTGCGTCTGATAGGCGACCGTCCGTTTTTCCGTGCGCACCTGCCGGCTGGATGGCGACCAGAAATACAGCGTTGCCGTCCACTCCGGATTTGTCACAGACGTATCGCGCAGCACAAAATCCGCCGCGCTGTACGTTGCCTGCCGCTGCTCCTCGTTTACGCCGTCGTCCGTTTCAATGCACACGCGTTCGATCGTACGCACCTGCGTGAATGTCAGCGTCAAACATGCCGCGGCCTCCGTCCGCGCCGCGCCGCTCAGCTGGGCATACTGCTCAGAAAGTCGCAGCGTCAGCATACCGTCCTGTATGCGCACATCGGAAAATGCAATGTCCGCCGGAAACGGTGACACCAGTGTGTCGCTCTGCGGTCCGGCAAAATACAGCCGCAGGATCTCGTCAATGGAGATCTGCGTGTCGCGCAGTTCGCGCGTTTCGCTGGCCAGCGTGCCGCCCGGCTGGTTAAACGACGCATCCGCGCTGCAATAATAAAAACGGATCGGGTTGATATATTCCACCCGCTGCCCCGCGCAGCCACACAGCAGGATCAGCAGCAGGAGCACCGCGCAAAGCCGTTTACACTGCTTCATCATCGTCCTCCTGCTTCACATCAAAGTATGGCAGCACCACCGTAAAGCGCGTGCCGCTGCCCTCCACTGACGCCACGTCAATCGTACCAAGGTTGCGCGCCACCAGCTCCCGCACAATGGAAAGCCCCAGGCCCGAGCCGCCCGCCTGACGCGAGCGCGCCTTGTCCACCCGGTAAAACCGCTCAAAAATGTGTTCCAGTGACTCGCCCGGAATGCCCATGCCCGTGTCCTCCACGGCGATGGTCACATCCTCGTCTGTCCGCCGCAGCGTCACATGCACGCTGCCGCCATCACGGTTATACTTAATGCCGTTCTCCACCAGATTGAACAGGATCTGATACAGGTCGTCCTCAGCCGACAGTACAAAGCAGTGGTGCTCCAGGCTGCCAGTCAGGTCGATCTCGCGCCGCGCCGCCAGCGGAATGAGCATACGGAACACGTGCGACACCACCTGCTCCACATCCACGACCTCATGCTCCAGCGCAATGCCAAGCTCGCTGCGATTGAGCATCAGCAGCTTCTGCGTCATGCGTGTCAATCGGTCGGATTCACTGCCGATGTCGGCCACAAACTCGCGCATCGTGGCCGCGTCCATGTCGTTCTGCAAAATAGAGTCCGACAGGAGCTTGATGGACGCCAGCGGCGTTTTCAGCTCGTGCGACGCGTCCGACACGAACTGCCGCTGCGCGTCCTCCGATGCCTGCAAACGCTCGGTGAGCTTATTAAACTCCGCAGCCAGCTTGCTGAACTCATCCGTGCCGCGCATCCGGATCTTATATGTATACTCGCCCTCGCGTGCCAGCCGCACCGACGTCAGGATCTTACGCACCCGGCTGGACGCAATGACAGAGAAGAGCACAGAAGCCAGAATGATGGCCGCCTCCAATATGACCGACCCGCGCAGGAACGTGCGCTCAAGATCTGCAATGATCTGCCCCTGCGCCGTGTCATATTCCATCATATACACGCAGCCGATCGTCGCCTCGTCAGACTGTACCGGCATGGCTGCGCGGCTTTCCAGCGCGCCGTCATCGTACAGGCAGTAAAACACGTCGTTGCCGCCCAGCGCCTGCGTTACCTCTTCAAACAGCACAAATCGCCCCACGCAGTTCTGCCCCGTGGAGGAATCATACAGCGCCCGCGCCTCGCCGTCCGTCACGATCAGACGCGTCACGTTCACATCGCCCAGCACCGAAATGACCTGCTCCACATTTTCAGTCGTCAGCGTATCCAGCCCCCCAAAGGCCGACACGACCGGCTGCAGCTTATCCTGCGCGGAGGCATACTTTGCCCGAAACATGAGTGAGCGCGTGTTGGACGCGGAATAGAGGTTCAAAAATAAAAGCGCCAGAAACGTAATAGCCACATAAGCCAGCGCGTTTCGCAGCTGTGAGCTGCTCGGCAGGCGCGCAAAGCGCCGTTCAGTAGCGGAAATAGTACCCCACTCCCCATTTGGTCATAATATGTTCCGGCTGCGCCGGATCGCGTTCCAGCTTCTCACGCAGGCGGCGGATATGCACATCCACCGTGCGAATGTCGCTGCTGGAGTCATAGCCCCAGATACTGGTCAGCAGCGCATCGCGTGAATACACCCGGTTCGGGTTGCGCATGAGCAGCTCCGCCAGATCAAACTCCTTCGCCGTCAGCTCCACGCGGCGGCCGTCGTTATACGCGTCGCGCGCCGTGCAGTCCAATGTGATGTGTCCGCATATCAGCGCATCGCGCGGCTGCTCCTTTTCCGCCGGCTTTGCCCGGCGCAAAAGCGCCCGGATGCGCGCCTTCAGCTCCAAAATATTAAACGGCTTTGTCAGATAATCATCCGCTCCGTGCTCAAACCCAAGCAGCTTGTCCATATCGCCCGCCTTGGCTGTGAGCATGATGATGGGCACATCCGAAAACTCCCGGATGCGCCGGCAGGCGCCAAGGCCGTCGAGCTTCGGCATCATCAGATCCAGTACGATCAGGTCGATCCCGCCTGCGGCGGCCAGTTCTACGGCCTGCTCGCCGTCACTGCCTGTCGCCACGGTGTAGCCGTCATTTTCCAAATTAAATTTAATGCCCTTGACAAGCAGCGCCTCGTCGTCAACTACCAGAATTTTCATTGCGTTCCCCCACTGTGATGTGATCCTTCAGCTTCTCGTACTTTGCTTCTCCAATGCCGCTGACCTCCATCAGCTGCTCCGTGTTCAAAAATCCGCCGCACGCCGTGCGATAGGCTATGATCCGCTCGGCGATCACCTCGCCAACACCGGGAAGCCGCTGCAATTCCTCGGCCGTCGCCGTGTTGAGGTCAATTTGTTCCGCCATTTCGGCCGGCGCAGCCTGCTCCTCCTGCGGTACGGCGGCCTGCGCTGCATCCGTGCGCTCCACGACTGCTTCCGCCTCCGTTTTCTGCACACCAACACGGTACGGTGCGTGCGTCTGGCCCAGATAAAACCCAATGCACAGTGCCGCCGCAGCAAGCGCCAGCACGGGAATGCTCCATGCCGCCACGCGTTTTGCCATGCAGCGCACCTCCCTCCCGATTTGACATCGCGCCGGAATTTGTTATAATATACCTGTTCTACCGGCGCAGCAAGCGCTGCGCAGATCTCTGTGCTTATTTTATCACAATCCCGCCCGCTTCGGCAAGTGCGGCAGTGAATTTGGAGTCTTTTTATGAAAAAACATCGTTTGACCGCTCTATTTCTTGTTTGCGTCATGCTGCTGTCCGCCCTCGCAGCACCGGCGCTGGCTGCTGACGCTGTGCAGGACACCCCTGCATCGGAAGCAGAAACTACTGCCGAGCCGTTTTCCGTAGATGCCAAGGCCGCCATGCTCGTAGACCTCAACACGAACCGCGTCATCTATGAGCAAAACCCGGATGAGCGCGTCTACCCCGCCAGCCTCACCAAGATCATGACGTGTCTGCTCGTGCTGGAAAACGGCAACCTGTCTGACACGGTCACTGTCACCGAGTCCGCCTTTGCCGATATTGACAGCAGCAGCAGCGTGTCCGGCCTGCAGGTCGGCGAAGAGCTGACAGTCGAGAACCTGCTCTACTGCATGATGCTCATGTCCGGCAACGAAGCCAGCAATGTGGCCGCTGAATACATTGCCGGCAATATTCCCGACTTCGTGCGCATGATGAACGAGCGCGCCTACGAGCTTGGCTGCGAAAACACGCACTTCTGCAATCCCCACGGCCTGCATGACGACGAACACTACACCACTGCGCGCGACCTTGTCAGGATCGTGCAGGCAGCGCTCAAAAGCGCTACATTCAAGCAGATCACAAACACAGCGGAATATGCCATGCCCGCCACGAACCTTTCCGGGGAGCGGACGCTGAAAACCACAAACCAGCTCATCTGGAACAGTACGGGCAATGCCTTCTACTACAGCAGAGCCGAAGGCATCAAGACCGGCTACACCAGCCAGGCTGGACGCTGCGTCATCTCCGCCGCGCGCGGTGATGGACTGTATCTGCTTGGCGTGGTGTGCGGCGCCAAAACGGAAGTCGCTGAAAGCGGCGACGTCATCATGTGCAGCTTCCCTGAGTGCATCCGCCTGTTCAACTATGGCTTTGACAGCTTTTCCTATGTCACGGCGCTCTCACCGCTCTACCCCGTCACACAGATCGCCATCAACAACTCTGCCGGCTCTGAATACGTGGCGCTCGCGCCAAAGGATGAGATCCGCATTCTGCTGCCAAACGATTATGACCCGACTCTGCTGGAAACAAAGCTGACGCTCGACGCCGGCGCAGTCGATGCCCCGGTGGCTGCCGGCACAAAATACGGCACTGCCGAAGTGCTGTTTAACGGCGACTCATACGGCACCACCGATCTTGTCGCCATCACAGACGTTGCCAAATCCGAAATTGCCGCTGCCGGTTCGCAGACGTCGGCCTATATTCAGAGCAACTGGTGGAAGTGGCTCGTGGTGCTGATCGTACTGGCCATTCTGGCCTTCATCGTATTTCTGTTCGCCATGTACCTGCGCCGACGCGAAGCCCGGAAAAAGCATCTGAAGCAGCGCCGCCGCCGGATCGACCGTATGGAAAATATCGACCGCTTTGACGACTACCGCTGACGGAGGTTCTGAGCATGGATTTTGCTTCGCTGCGAGAAAACTGTCTGCAATGCACGGCCTGCGGTCTGTGCCAGACGCGCACAAACGTCGTGTTCGGCGTTGGACCGGAAACAGCACGCGTCATGTTCATCGGGGAAGGCCCGGGCGAACAGGAAGACCTGCGCGGCGAACCGTTCGTTGGTCCGGCCGGCCAGCTGCTCGACGATATGCTGACCATCATCGACTTGGACCGCGCGAAAAACTGTTATATCACCAACATCGTCAAATGCCGTCCGCCGCGCAACCGCGACCCCATGGAAACCGAACAGGAAGCGTGCATCGGCTATCTGCGCGCGCAGACCAGCCTGCTGCGGCCTAAGATCATTGTCTGTCTTGGCCGTATCGCCGCCAAAAAGCTCATTCACAGCGACTACCGCATCACACGGGAGCACGGCCAGTGGACCGAGAAAAACGGTGTCTGGATGACCGCGTTCTACCATCCGTCTGCGCTTCTGCGCGATGAGAGCAAACGCCCCGACACCTTCCGCGACCTCCTCTCGCTTCGCGAAAAAATCCGTACCGTCTGTCCGGAGGTCTACAGCAAAGCCATATGAGCACAAAAACAGCGCCGCACGAAAAATCCGTGCGGCGCTATCAGATTGCCAAAAAAGCCTCGCAGAGTTCGCGCCCGCAGGCGCGAAAAAAGTCCGGATCATTTTCGGCGGCGGCGTGTACGTCGCCGAAAATACTTTACGCCATGCAAGTGTGGAATTTGTGCGCTATAAGCGCACAAATTATGCGCGCAGCATGGTGCAAGCTCTCTCAAACGCGAACCCAGCGCAGCGGTTCGCGTTTGAAAGCGTGTCAAAAACACTTTTTTTGACACGCTCATAGCGCCGCACGGAAGATCCGTGCGGCGCTATTTTTAGGGCAACACCCCACAATTCGGCAAGCAGCTCTGCCGAAGCGTGCCGATGCAAGGATGCGGTGCTGCCTTATATCATTTTGTCAGCCGCGCGCACATCGCGTCATGAGCCGCTGCTTCCAGCGCATCATCCAGCGGCGCAAGCGTGACCGCCTCGCCATATTTGCGCTGCAAGGCCGTTTGCAGAATATTGTCGCATAGCTTCGGATTCTTCGGCAGCAGACAACCATGCGAATACGTCGCAAACACGTTCTTGTACCGCGCCCCCTCCGTGCCGTCCTCGCCGTTGTTGCCGAAGCCTGCCAGCACACGGCCCATGGGGCGTACAGCGCCCTCCAGATACGTCTTGCCGGAGTGGTTCTCAAACCCGACGATTTTTTCCCCATGCAGGTCGTCGCACGTAAACAGATAATTGCCGATCATCCGCTGCTTTGAGCCGATCGTGTGCAGCGTCAGCGCGCCTGTAAAATCGCACTGCTGCCCATCCCACGTCTTATAGTACTCTCCCAGCATCTGATAGCCGCCGCAGATCGCGAGAAACGGTTTTTCGTCCGCAATGGCCGCCTTGATCTCCGCCGTCTTTTCGCCGGCCAGATCGGCCAGCAGCACTTCCTGCTCAAAGTCCTGCCCGCCGCCGATGAAAAACAGATCAAACTCCGCCGCCCGCAGCGGTGTGCCGATGGGCACCGGCGTGGTCTGCACGCCGATCCCGCGCCAGCGCAGCCGCTGTTCCATGCACAGAATGTTGCCGCGGTCGCCATACAGGTTCAGCACGTCAGGATAGAGATGACAGATCTTCAGTTCCATATTCTGCGCCCCCCTTACTGCCAGAACTCGCGGTATCCATACTGCTTGCTGATGGTGCCGCGCAGCGCCAGCATGGCCGTATACGTCGGCATCACGAATACCGGCGTGCCGGAGGCCGCAGCCTGCTCCATCAGCTGACCATAGTCTTTCACCACGTGCAGCCGCTCCACCGGGAAGCCCGCATATTTGAACCGCAGCGCCATATCCTCGGCGCGCACGCCCGAAACATAAATTTCGCGCAGCAGATTCTGCATCCCGGTCAGCCGCTCAAAATCCACATCCCAGATCCAGCTCACGTCGCGCCCGTCCTGCGCACGGTCATTCAGACACGCGGCAAAGATGAACGGCTCTGTCTGCTGCGCCAAAAAGTTCAGCACCTGATTGCAGCCCGCCGGGTTTTTGATGAGGATCATGCGCACATCCGTGTCATGGATGCGGAACTTTTCCATGCGCCCAAAGCCGCACGAAAATTCGCCCAGTGCCTTTGCAACACCGTCAAGCTCCAGCCCCAGCGCCCTCCCGGCCGCCATGGCCGCGCACGCGTTATAAATATTGTAGCCGCCCGGCAGATTGATGCGCGCTTCATAGCGCACGCCATCCACCGCAAACACCACCTGCGAGCTATCCGCGTCTGACGAGACGACCTGCTGCACCGCCACCTGCGGCGTCGGGCGTGCGTAGCCGCACACCGGGCAGCGATACCCGCCCAGATGTCCATAAGTCACATAGTCATACACATATTCATGCTTGCAGCGGATGCAGTACGGCGCGTCCGACAGCTCCTCCACCCGGTTCTGATAAATGGGCGTGTTCACGCCATAAAAGATCACCGGGTTCGGCACGCCCTCCGCCAGTGACGTACAAAGCGAGTCGTCTGCGTTGATGGCCAGCACCGCATTCGGGCTGTTGCCAATGCCAATACGGATGTTCTCCAGCGTGTGCGTCACCTCGCCATAACGGTCCAGCTGGTCGCGGAACACGTTCGTAACGACCAGTGCCTTCGCGTCCACATAACGGGAAATGGCCTTCAGCGCCGCCTCGTCCGCTTCGATCAGTGCGTGCGTATAGCGGCACTTGCCGCCCGCCGTGGAATGCACAGCAAACTCTGCCGTCACGCCGCTGAGCAGATTTGCGCCGGTCTTGTTGGCAAAATAGGAGATTCCCGCAGCCTGCCACGACTGCTCGATCATGCGCGAGGTCGTGGTCTTGCCGTTGGTGCCCGTGACGAGCAGCGTCGTCACGCCGTTTGCCAGCGTTCCCAGCAGATTTGGGTCAATTTTCAGGGCAATGCGCCCGGGCAGGTCCGTTCCGCCGCGTCCAAGCAAACGGATCATCCGGCGGCTGAACTTGCAGGCCGCCACTGCCAATACAGTTCTCAATTTCATGCAGATAGTTATAACACAACCCCTGCCAAAATACAACCATCTCCCACCCCTCTGCGAAAAAGTTACAAAAGAAATACAAATTTACACTTGCCGTGGTTGTCATAATCTGATATAATGAAGGGGATTTTGGTGCAGCGCACAAAAAGGAGGCGACAGCCATGCGCCTGATCTCGTGGAACGTCAACGGCCTGCGCGCCTGCATGGGCAAGGGCTTCACAGATTTTTTCGATACCGTCCGGGCTGATGCATTCTGCCTGCAGGAAACAAAACTGCAGCCCGGCCAGATCACGCTGGACTTGCCCGGCTATCATCAGTTCTGGCACTCCGCTGACAAAAAGGGCTACTCCGGCACTGCCATCTTCACACGCCAAAAGCCGCTTTCCGTCCAATATGGCATCGGTGACGCGCGACTGGACGGTGAGGGCCGGCTCATCACGCTGGAATTTGACCGCTATTATCTTGTCACGTGCTACACGCCGAACGCGCAGGAGGACCTCAAACGCCTCGACCACCGCATGGCGTGGGATGATGCGTTCCGCACCCACCTCGTCGCGCTCGATGCCAAAAAGCCCGTCATTGCCTGCGGCGACCTCAACGTGGCGCATGAAGCCATCGACCTGAAAAATCCCGGCCCGAACCGCGGCAATCCCGGTTTTTCCGACGAAGAGCGTGAAAAGTTCACGCAGCTGCTGGCCGCCGGCTTTACCGACGTGTTCCGCTGGCGTAACCCGGAGCTGACCGGTGCCTACTCGTGGTGGAGCTACCGTTTCCACGCACGGGAAAAGAACGCCGGTTGGCGCATCGACTATTTTCTCATCTCCGACCGGCTGCGCGAGGCTGTCCTCTCCGCGCCGATCTACCATGAGATCTACGGCTCGGACCACTGTCCGGTCGGGCTGGAGCTGAAGGAGGAATTTTGATTTGAAACGCATCCGAACCCTTGCCGTGCTGACGCTGTGCGTCTGCCTGCTGCTGGCATGCACCGCCGGCGTCACAGCTGTGAGCGTCGCGGGCTATAGCAGCTGGTTTGCGGCGGACTTCACCGAAATGAATACGCTCGGCCTGATCCCCGACTCGTTCGCGGGCTATGACCTCAAAAAGAACATCACGCGCGGCGAAATGTGCCGTCTGGCCGTCCACGCGTTTGAAAAGATCACCAAGGACTCCATCGAGCCCTCCCGCACAGACTATTTTTCCGACACGAGCGATGTGATCATTCTCAAGGCCTACGAGCATGGCATCGTGTCCGGCTACCCCGATGGCACGTTCCGTCCTGACCAACCGCTCACCCGACAGGAATTCTTCCAGATCATCCAGAATTTCTGCAGCGCCGCAGCCTTCCGCCCCAGTGCCAGCGATGTGGACATGAGCAAATTCATCGACTATGGCAGTGTTTCCTCCTGGGCAACGGACGCCGCCAAGATCTGCTACAAGTGCGGCTATGTCTACGGTACGTCCACCGCAAGCGGCAGTGTTCTGAACCCCACCAGCTACACTTCCCGTCAGGAGGCCATGGCCATGTTCCTGCGCAGCTACAAGGGCGTAAACGAATACTATTACGGCCTTGTTCTCAGCGCCAAGGTGCAGGCAGATGACTATGAAGACGATGTCACTGTTTCCGATTACAGCGATACCCTGTACGTAAACACGGAGCTGCTCAATGTCCGCGACTCGTGGTCGTCCAGCAGCACAAATGTCGGTACGCTGGAAAGCGGCGACAAGGTCACCGTCACCGGCAAGTGCTCCAATGGCTGGTACCGCATCAACTATAACGGCAACATCGCCTATGTCCATGGCCGTTACCTGCGTGACAGCGCCGGCAATGCCGAGCAGACGCCGGAGGTCACCGGCTCTGGAAAGGCCGTGGAAATTGCGAACTTTGTCATGCAGTTTGTCGGTTATCCCTATGTTTACGCCGGCGCTTCCCCATCCACCGGCTTTGACTGCTCCGGTCTTATGTACTACTGCCTCGGCCAGTTTGGCTACAGTATGAACCGCGTGGCCGATGACCAGATGAACCAGGGCACCGCCATCGCACGCGATGACCTGCAGGTCGGCGACCTCGTGTTCTTCGGTTACGGCAGCTATGCCGACCACGTCGGTATGTACATCGGCGGCGGCAACTTTGTCCACGCCTCTACCCCGTCCTCCGGCGTCCGTGTCGACTCGCTCGACCAGACATACTATGTCAACAAATATGTCGGCGCCCGCCGCGTCATCAGCTGAGCGTACAAAACCCCCGCTGCCCGGAACCCCCGTGCAGAGGGGGTTAGCATTTGTTCCGTATTCCGATAGCGTCAGTTAACAA